>CAZMMY010000108.1:3216-6363 GCA_964567495.1 uncultured bacterium | reverse complement strand
TTTGCTCGGCGCCGGCGTCGAGCATCAGGGCATCACGGACTTGACCTGGAAAGGCCTGAAGTTTTCAGGCAATGCGCAGCGGCGGAAGCGGAATTTTTTTCTTTTTCACGGCACATTCCTTTACGACTTCGACCTCCCCAGAATCGGAAAGTACCTTTCCCTCCCCTCCATCCGCCCGGAATACCGCGCCGACCGGCCGCACGACAAATTCGTGGCCAATGTCCCCGTCAACCCGGAGAAGATCAAGGACGCGCTGAAGAAAGCGTGGAAGGCGGAGGGCGCAGGAGTCGCGCCGGATGCGCAAACTCTCAAATTAACTGCGGAAAAATATTACGACCCGGCCTGGAACCTGAAATTCTAGCCGGTGATGACGAGGCGGCAGTCGCGCGGAAGATTATGCGCGAGAGTCCGGAGCACGTCGCCGCGGAGCAGGCTGACCAGCGCGCTGCGGCGCGTGGTGCCGATCATGGCGATCTTGACGTTGAGGTCGTGAGCGGCGCGGGCGATCATTCGGCCCGGGTTCGGGCCGATCTGCCAAATTGGAACAGCGGTAAGTCCCCTCTTTTCCAATTCTTTTTCCGCCATCGCAAGAAGCTCAAGCGATTCAGGCGCGGGCGCGACCTCATCCGGTAGTTCGAAATTTGCCGGCGTTTCTTCAACGCACGTCACGTAGACCGCGTTTTCATGCAGCGCCTTGGCGCGCAGGGCGGCCTCGTCGAACAAAGGTTCGTTGATACTGCGGATGGCCACGAGCGAAGAGCTCTTGTAAAGCGCGGAGATCTCCGCGGCTTCCGAAACCGTGAGAACTTCCACCGCAGTCGGAACCATGCTCGGCACAGGCGGCGGCACGACTTTCTTGGCAATGAATCGAAGCGCAAGGCCGACTGTCAGCACACTGAGCGCAAACATCAGCGCGTTGTGTTTCTGGATCGCGATCGTAACTTCAACAAAAAACAGGATAATGGCGCCGGTAAACAGCAGGATGCGTTCGCGCAGCGACATGTCGAGTTTGAAATTGGTCGCGGAACTGCCGAGGTTGAGGGTAATAGCTCCGACCACGCCGATGGCATACAGCGCGGCCAGGCCCACAACGTTATGCTCGAACACTAGCACGAGCGACGGCACCGCGACGGCTACTATCAGCGCCAGCCAGGGCATGCCGAAACGGTTCAGCTTGGAAAAGACATACGGGATCTCGTGGTCCTTGGCCATCAGGAACTGGATGCTGACGAGATCTGTAATCGCGGTATTGACCGCCGACAAAAGAAGCAGCGCGAAAACCACGGAAATAAAATCGCCGTACCAAGCGCCGATATAATGCGCGCCCAGGGCACGCAGCATGTCCTCAGTATGGTTCTGGAGGCCGGGCACCGCATTCATGGCGATACCGAGCAGGAAAGTCAGGATGGAAACTTCAATCAAAACCGGCCATATGGCCTTGCTTGCAGTTTTCTCAACAGGCTCTTTCATGATGCCGGTCATGTCCGCAATGGCTTCGACGCCTGAAAGCGCGAGCACAATGCCGACGAAAACAGACCAATTTGAAAAGAAATCCCCTGTCGGCATGTGGAGCTGTACTTTGGGAAGGGCCGGGAGTGTCGCCAGGAAAAGAATGGCAGCCGCGACAGAGGCCGTGATCGCAATCAGCGCCGCGATGCTGCCGCCTTTGGACGGGCCGAACCAGTTGATCAGGCCGATCAGGCAGATCGCGCCGATGGCCCAGACTTCCGGATGCGGCAGGTTGAAATAATGGAACGCGGCAAGCGAACTGAGCGAGGCGGTGATGACATAGTCGGCAATCACCAAAAGCGCGCCGATGACCGCGAGGGTCTTATTACGCTGACGGACGGAAGCGTAAACCCCGCCTCCGTTCGGATAAAGACGGCAGACTACCATATAGCAGACGCCGACCAGGGCCGTCAGCGCCGACATCAGCCCCAGAAACAGCCACGACGCGTGCCCGGATAGAGCGAATGCGATGCCCAGCACGTAGGCCTTGCTGGTTCCCCAGTCGCCGTAAAGCATGGCGCCGGCCTGGTAACACTTCAGGTCTCTTGGGCGTTCAACCTTCTTTGTAATCAACATACAGCGTTATTCTCCGAGATACGATTGCTTGACCTGCGGATTGTGCAGCAGGTCGCGGCCCTTGCCTTCGAGCTGGATCTTTCCGCTCTCGATGACGTAGCCGTAATCCGCAAGTTCGAGCGCCTTGAAGGCGTTCTGCTCAACCAGCAGGACGGTGATGCCGCGCTCGCTGATCCGCCGGATAAGCGAAAAAACCATTTCCACGATCTTGGGCGCCAGGCCCAGGCTGGGTTCGTCAAGCAGCAGCAGCTTCGGCCGCCCCATCAGGGCGCGGGCCATGGCCAGCATCTGCTGCTCCCCGCCGCTCAAGTTGCCTGCAAGCCCTTTGCAGCGCGCCTTGAGGATCGGAAACATCTCCAGCATCTCTTCCTTGTCCTTCGAAACCTCGCGATCATGCCGTGTATAGGCCCCAAGGTCAAGGTTTTCTTCGATCGTCAATCTGGGGAAAATCCAGCTTGACGATGGCGTCAGGCGGGAGGTTCTCGATCGGCTTTCCCTCGAACTTGATGGTCCCTTTGCGCGCCGGCACAATGCCCGAAACCGTCATCAGGAACGTCGTCTTGCCCGCTCCGTTGCAGCCGATCAGCGAAACAATCTTGCCCGCGGGCACGCTCAGCTTCAGCCCCTTCAAAATTTCGATTTTTCCGTAGCCGGAGTGAAGGTCGGAAACTTCTAGCATAATTCCCCCTGCTTACGCATCGTGTTTGCCTTTTCCGAGATAGGCCTCGATCACGCGCGGGTTATTCTGGATCTCTTTCGGAGTACCGTCCGCGATCTTCTTGCCGTAATCCAGCACTACGATCTGGTCCGAAACCGGCATGACGACTTTCATGTCGTGCTCGATCAGAAGAATGGTCACGCCGTTGTCCCGGATCCTGCGGATCAAATCAAGGAACTCCACTTTTTCCGCCGGGTTCATGCCGGCAACCGGCTCGTCAAGCAGAAGCAGGCGCGGATCGGAAGCGAGAGCGCGCGCGATCTCAAGCTTGCGCTGATGGCCGTAAGAAAGATTGCAGGCCAGCTCGTTGGCTTTCGCATGGAGGCCGAAAAAACTCAGGAGCC
>CAZMMY010000108.1:0-3206 GCA_964567495.1 uncultured bacterium | reverse complement strand
TCATGACATTCTCGAGCGCCGTCATGTTTTTAAATAGCCGGATGGTCTGAAACGTGCGGGTAATTCCGCGCATCGCAATCTCATAAGGCTGAAGGGTGTTGAGGGGCATTTTCAGATCACCGAACTGCATGGAGCCTTCGTCAGGCGGCGCGATACCCGTGATGCAGTTAAAAAGTGTTGTTTTGCCTGCACCATTCGGGCCGATCAGGCTGACCACGCTTCCCTTTTCAACGCTGAAGGTCACTTTTTCCAGCGCGGTCACACCGCCAAAACGTTTGGTCACGCCTTCAACGCGAAGGAGCGTGGAATCTGAAAGAGAAGGCCGGAATTTGTTTTTCTTAATGATTCTCATGGCCCTTCCGCTTTCTGGGTTCCTTGAATTCCGCGGCTCTGCGCATGCCGCCCGCGAGGCCCTGCGGCCGGATCAGCATCATGAGGATCATGGCAATACCGAAAAGAAGCATGCGGTAGACGTCGAAACCGCGAAGGACTTCGGGCAGAAGGCTCAGGATCAAGGCTCCCATGATCACACCCCACAAATTTCCCAGGCCGCCCAAAACGACCATTGCCAGCACCATGACCGAAACCACGAAATCGAAGCTGTCCGGCGAAACCGTTCCCTGTTTGGCCGCAAAGATAGCGCCTGCCATGCCCGCGATGAAACCGCCGATGGCGAAAGCCAGCAGCTTGGTCTTGAGGAGATGGATACCCATACAGGACGCAGCCAGTTCGTCCTCACGAATGGCGACCCACGCGCGGCCAAGCGGCGAAGACTCAAGCCTCCGCAAAGCAAAAATCGTGACTGCAACCAGAGCGTAAACCAGATAAAAATACGGCTCTGACTTTACGCCGAAATCATAGCGGCCGAGAAAGAGCGTTGGATGATCGATGCCGAGCAGGCCGTTGGGCCCGCCAGTGACTTCGTCCAGGTTGTTCAGCACGATACGCATGATCTCCCCGGCGCCAAGCGTCACGATCGCGAGATAATCCCCTCCAAGCCGCAGGGCGGGAAAAGCCAGCAAAATCCCGATCAGCGCTGCTGCAAACCCCGCACAGATCATGCCGGGCCAGAACGGCATGTGAAAATGAAGGTTCAGCAGCGCGTAGGCATACGCCCCGGCGGCATAAAGCGCGGCATAACCGAGATTCAGGATGCCCGCGTAGCCCACGATCACGTTCAGGCCGAGTGCGAGAAGCATGAAAATCCCGGCCGTGACCATGATATCGATGTGATACGCGCTGCGGTCGACTAAAGGAAAAAGAAAAGAGATCAGGATGAAGACGCCGAGAGAAAAATACGGCTGGAGCGCAGGCGGCACCGCGGGAAGCGAGAACGTTTTCCTGGCCGTCATACCTTTTTAATCACCCGCGACCCGAGCAGACCCGAGGGCCGGAAAAGAAGAATCAGGATAAGAATGCAGAACGCGAAAACGTTTTTCCATTCGGAGGAAATGTAGCCGGCCCCCAGGCCCTCAAGCACGCCGATCAGGAGGCCGCCAAGCATGGCGCCGGGAATATTGCCGATGCCGCCCAGGACCGCGGCCGTGAAAGCCTTCAGGCCCGCGATGTAGCCGTCGTGGAAATTGATGCTGTTGTAATACATGCCGAACATGACGCCGCCCGCACCCGCGAGCGACGAACCAAGGATGAATGCCGCGGCGATGACTTTGTCCGTATTAATGCCCACCAGGCTTGCAGCGTGCCGGTCGTCGGCCAGCGCACGCATGGCCTTGCCGATGCGCGTGTGCTTGATCATAAGGTGCAGGCCCGCCATTAAAAGAATGGAAACGACGGCGATCAGGACCTGCAGGTCCGTGAACGCGACTCCTCCAACAGTGTATTTGGTGGGGACAAACAGCTGCGGAAAATTCTTGTCGGTCGGCCCGAACGCGAGCATGACCACGTTCTGCAGAAGAAACGAAACCCCGATTGCGGTGATAAGCGGCGCCAGGCGCGGCGCGCTGCGGAGCGGCCGGTAAGCGAAACGTTCGATGACCAGCCCGAGCACGCCGGTGCCGGCCATGGCAAAAAGAAAAATAAACAGGATAGAAAATATATTTCCGCCGCTGAACACGCTCGCGGAAAAAAGAAACGCCAGAAGACCGAGGTAAGCCCCCACCATGAAGACTTCCCCGTGGGCAAAATTGATCAGCTGCGCGATTCCGTAAACGATAGTGTAACCGAGGGCGATCAGCGAATAGATAAGGCCGATCGTCAGACCGTTTACGATCTGCTGGAAAAAGACGGCGAGCATTTAAGCGTTATCAGCTTTGAGCGGAACCAAGATACTCCAGTTTGCCGCCCTTGAATTCGAACATGCCGATGAACGGGTTTTTATTGTCTCCCCGTTCGTCAAACGCGACCGTGCCGGTGATGCCCGGGAATTCAGGGACCTGGCGCATGGCCTTGAGCACAGCTTCCCGGTCTTTGACGCCGGCCTTGCGGATCGCTTCGATCAGAATGTTGGCTGCATCGTAAGCATACGCCGACCATTGGCCGATCGGGCCGTGGAGTTTTTCATATTCAGCGATGAATCCCAGCGCCGTGGTAACTTTATTGAAGTCGCCTCCATCCTTGGTCGCGAGCGTGCCCTCCGCGATGTCCGGTGTGGCCAGGTCCGTGAAAATAGGGTTGGCGATGCCGTCCCCGCCCATGAAACGCGCGGTCATTCCCAGCGCGCGCGCCTGGCGGACAAGCAGAGCGCCTTCCGGGTAGATGCCGCCGAAATAAATCAGATCGGGGCCTAAAGGCTTGATTTTGGTGAGGAGCGGTGTGAAGTCCTTGTCGCCCTGAGTGATGCCTTCATGGCCGAGAACATTCATGCCGAGTTCACGAGCTTTTTTCTCGAACTCATCGGCCAGACCTTTCCCATAAGTGGTCTTGTCGTCGACAACGTAAACGTTTTTTACGCCCAGCGTCTTGCTGGCGTAAACTGCGCCGCTCGGGCCCTGGACATCGTCGGTGGCAGCGGTGCGAAAAAAGGTATCGAAACCCTGGCGGGAGATATCCGGGTTGGTCGAGCCGGCGGTCAGCTGGACCATGCGGGCTTCATGATAAATGGCGGAAGCGGGCTTGCTGCAGCTGGAATTAAAGTGTCCCATGACCGCGAGCATGTCCGGATCAGCCGAGATTTTCTTGGCTACGTTCACGGCCTGCGCGGGATTGTGCTGGTCGTCCAGGAGAACGGTTTCGAGCTTGTAGCCCGG
>CAZMMY010000107.1:1388-6416 GCA_964567495.1 uncultured bacterium | reverse complement strand
AAAGTGACGTCATCAATCTGCGCACGTTCGGCATAATTCTGGAAAGTCAGCCCCGTCTCTCCGAAAACGATCCACTTTGGCCGGAAAGTGTATTCTACCGACCCGCCGAACTGATGCTCAAGGTAATAATTAACGTCGTTGAAAGTGGCCTCGACCGGCTCGCGTGAGGCGAAGGCTTTGAGCGTAAGATTATTCCGCATCCGGTATTCAACCAGAGACTTGAAAACCCAGGAATAAAAATCAGGCTCGGAGCTGGAGAGGCTGTTGCGCATGTGCGGGCCGACACGGACCTTGACCAGAACGTTTGGATGCACTTCCCCTTCAAGGCCGACTCGCATCTGGTGAAACGTCGTGTTTCTCAGGAAAGTATTCGGATAATTGATGAATCCGACATGATAGTCGACAAGCGCCTTGAGGCGCGCAAAAAGGTCGTAGTAAACGACGCCTGTAAATTCATTCAGGGTAAAATCGAGCGCCTTGTCCGCATGGCGGCGGAAATCCCGCAGGAAATGGCGGTAGCCGGTTTCAAAAGTCAGGCGTTTCCACTTATACCCCACTTTAGGGTTAATCGAATTGTCGATGCGCGGGATGCGGCCCGTGAACGTGGTGCCGGAGCGGTCCGAAGTTTCGGAGAACTCTTCCAGCACGTTGATGTACCAGTCGGGAAAATTGATGTCGGCCAGAGCAAAAAAGTTCTGATTCTGGTCGGTCTGGTCGTCACGTTTTACAAAATTCTCAAAGTCAGCTTCATAACCGGCGGCAATCTGATGTTTGTTGATCGGCAGCTCGATAATGGCGCCGGGCTTGACGTTGAAGATCACGTCTTCGCGTTCGTCGACGTGCTCGCGCAGAATGTTGCTGTCGTAAGTCGCGCGGGTCTCTAATTTGGGGTGAAATTTGATGGGTCCGGCCTTAAGGTTGCCGGGAGTAGTTTCGACAAAGCGCTTTTCGCCGAATTCCTGGATTGCGTCGCGAAGCTTGAAGTCCGCAAGGCCTGCAGAAGGGAAGAAAAAAGAAAGGAGCGAAAGGAGCGCCGCCGTTTTCTTAAGATTTCTAGTTCGAACCACTGGACTCTATGCTCCGCGGGTCGGGTTCTCCCTCCTCATCTTCGGGATCCGTGCCAGTTTCTTCGCCGGCCGCCGCAGGGGCCGCCTTTTTCTGCGCAATCACAAGAGGCTTCTTATCGCCTGCCGCTGCAGTCTGCTCAACGCCTGAAGCGTCGAGATACTTGACGTCTCCGCTCAATACTTCCAGGAGGCCGGAGTCGTCTCCGCAGCTGATAGAAACTGAAGCGCCTCCGCTGACGGCTCCGCTATTACCGCCGCAGGCCCAATTAACGGTCTCACCAGCGCCGGTCGTGACTTTGAACTGGCCCTGAAATACTTCGATGGTAGAGCCGGAAAGGACTGTGGGAGCTGCTTCGTCGGAATCAAGCAGTTTAACCTGCCCGTCAGGCGAAGTAATGAGCAATGAGCCAGAGACAGGTTCGAGCGTGATTTCCGCCGATGCGCAAGTAATAGCAAAAAAGAAGGATATAACCAGAAAAGCGAAGTGTTTCCTGTTCATGGGGGACCTCCTGTTAGCCTCAAAGATATGAATGGCTGGTACACTCAAGGTATACCAGCCATTCATTTTCGACAAGTTATTGCTGCCGCTTAAATCTCGGGAACGAACTGCCAGTTGCCCCAGTTGAGGTGGAGCTTCAGGCCGGTAACCTGGCCTTCCAGCACGAACGCGATGGACCTCACCTTGGTCGTATCGATCTCATCAAATGCTCCGACCGGGATGTTCCAGCGCTTGGCCGTGTTCAGGATGTCAGTCAGGCGGACCCGGTCTCTCTTGCCGGTATTGTCCGTGACTTCAAGGAACACAGCATTCAGTGCAGTGCCGGCGTTATCCATACCCAGGACCATGCCGCTTGGGAAGAGCGACTGCAGGTTGATGGTCTCAACCGTGCTGGTGGTGCTGGGGTTATCATAATTCAGGAACGCGCCGCCGAAAGCATTGGCGTTGGTCAGGTTGAATGTCAGAGTCGCTTCAGTGCCGGTGGGCACATCAGCCTGGACCGAAGAACCGGAGGACGCAAAACCCACGAGCTCAGCCGGCTGGCCGGTGCTGGAGTTCGGCAGGGTCGTGATGCTCGGATTCGCCGGATCGCTGGAGATCGACGGGACGAAAGCAAAGTTACCCCAGCTGTAATTCAGAGTCTGATCCACATGCTGGCCGGTGACGACGAGCGAAATAGTCTGGATCTGCGAAACGTCAGCCTGATCGAAATTCGAGATCAGGACCTTCCACCTGCCGTTCGAGCTGGTGATGCCGTCCAGTTTGACTTCGTCGCGGTTACCGTTGATATCCGTGATTTCCAGGATGGCCGAAGTGATGGCCGAGCTGCTGAGCTGGAGAACGATGCCGTTCGGGAACGCCGTGTTGAGGTTAATGGTTTCGATCACGTTCGTAGTGGCGAGGTTGTCATAAGAGAAGAACGCACCGCCAAACGAAGTTGAATTATACAGATCGAAATCAATATTGCCGCTGGTCGCAGACGTCTGGTTCACAGTCGCGCCGCTGAAGTCCAGCGAAGCAAAACCGGTCAGAATAGGCCGCTGGCCGAGGCTATCGGTCGGAATCGGCGTAATGGCCGGGTTGGAACCATCAACCGGGATGGCCGGAACGTGATCATGAATGCCCCAGTCGATGTTCAGCTTGCGGCCGATATGCTGGCCTTCAGCCACAATCGAAATGACCGCGATCTTGGTCAGGTCGACTTCATCGAACGGTGTGTTGGCATTCGAGGTCAGAAGCTTGAACTTCTTGCCGGTCGCGGCGATGCCGTCGAGATAAATCTCGTCGCGGTTACCGTTGATATCCGTCAGCTCGACCTTGACCTTCGTCAGGCCGGTGCCGCCGTTGTCAATCTGCAGGACAACGCCGTTCGGGAACACGGACTGAAGGTTGATGCTTTCAGTCGTGGTCGTGGTAGCGAGATTATCGTAGTTGATGAACAAGCCGCCGAAAGACGTGCCGTTGTACAGGTTCAGGTCCACCGTCGCGAAGGTCGGAGAAGCCGTAGTCACCTTCGATGACGAGAAGTCATTGGACGCGAAGCCCGTAAGAACGATGCGGTCGCCCTGCGAATTCAGCGGAAGCTGGGTAATCGCAGGGTTGCTGCCGTCTTCGGTCACAGTCGGGACATACGCGAAGTTGCCCCAATCGATGTTCAGCTTCTTGCCGATGTTCTGGCCTTCCGCCACAATCGACATCACAACGACCTTCGTCAGGTCGACTTCATCGAACGGCGTGTTGGCGTTCGAGGTCAGAAGCTTGAACTTCTTGCCCGTTGCGGCGATGCCCGTCAGGACAACTTCGTCGCGGTTGCCGTTGATGTCAGTGATTTCGAACTTCACCTTCGTCAAGCCGGTCCCGCCGTTATCAAGCTGGAACACGAGGCCGTTCGGAAACAGCGACTGCAGGTTGATCGACTCGGTCGTGGCCGTTGTGGCGAGGTTATCGTAGTTCAGGAACATGCCGCCGAACGAAGTCGAGTTGAAGTGGTTAAAGTCAAGAGTCGTGAACGTCGTCGAAGCCTGGGTCACGGTCGTGCTGCTGAAATCAGCAGAAGCAAAACCGGCGGCCGTAACGCGCTCACCCGTCGAGGTCGCAGGAACCGGCGTGACCGCGGGATTGGAACCGTCTTCCGGGATCTGCGGAACGAAAGCAAAATTGCCCCAGTCAACGTTCAGCTTCTTTCCGACCGCCTGGCCTTCCACAACCAGAGAGATCGTGGAAATCTTGGTCAGGTCGACTTCGTCAAAGAGCGTATTGGCGTTCGACGTAAGAATCTTGAACTTCTTACCGAACTGCTCGATACCGGTCAGGAGGATCTCATCGCGGTTGCCAAGCGCGTCGGTCAGCTCAAGCTTGACCTGCGTGACGCCAGTATTGGCATTATCGAGCTGCAACACAAAACCGTTCGGAAAAAGGCTCTGAAGATTGATCGACTCAACAGTCGCAGTCGTCGCCAGGTTGTCATAATTAAGGAAGGCGCCGCCGAAAGACGTACCATTGTACAGGTTCAGGTCCACCGTCGCAAAAGTCGTCGAGGCGGTAGTCACCACTGAAGAGCTGAAATCGTTTGAAGCGAAACCCGTGAACACTGCGCGCTCACCCGTAGAGGTCGCGGGGAACGGGGTTGTGGCGGGGTTCGTATTGTCGAAAGCAAGCTGCGGAACGAAAGCGAAATCACCCCAGCTATAGTTGAGGGTCTTGTTGAGCAGCTGGCCTTCAGTCACGATCGCGATCGACTGGATCTTGGTCACATCGATCTCATCAAAGTTGCTGGAAAGGATCTTCCAGCGCTTGCCGGAAGCGCCGATCTGCTTGAGGCGCACGAAATCCTTCTTGTTGGTATTGTCCGTCAGCTCAAGCTTGGCTTCCGAAACGCCCGTTCCCCCGTCATTCAACTCGAGGACAAGGCCGCTGGGAAACGATGTGCTGAAATTGATGAATTCAACCGTATTGGTCGTGGCAAGGTTGTCATAAAGGACGAACGCTCCGCCGAAAGACGCGGGTGCAAACTGATTAATGGTAAGCGAACCAGTGCTCTTGGAAGTAGGGCTGACCTGAACGCTGCTGAAATCTGCGCTGGCGAAACCAGTCAGCGCAGGGCGATTGCCCTGACCGTCAACGGGAACAGTGGTGATCGCAGGGTTCGTGTTGTCCGGGTTCAGGCTGGGGTTGAACGCCAGGCCGCCCGTGTTGACTTCCAGAACGCCGGTGCTCGGGGTCTGGGAATCAAACACGAAGTTGATTTCCTTAATATGGGTCATATCGATGTTGGGATTATTGGAAAGAAGGGCCGACTTCGGGATGTCCTTCTGGACGAAAGAGGTGCCGAGGTTGGTGATACGGACCTTGGCCACGCGATTCGAGGTGTCTTTAAACTCCACGAAAAAGCAGGTAAGGCCGGCGGCGCCGCAAGCCGTGTTGTTGCGCAGAAGTCTTTTATGGAGTCCGCAGGATTGGCTC
>CAZMMY010000107.1:0-1378 GCA_964567495.1 uncultured bacterium | reverse complement strand
ACAAAGCCGGCGGAAGTAGCGCCCCAGTTAATGACAGTGCCGGCAAAGCTGCCGTTGGAAATGTCATAGGTTGCGATAAAGTTGGAAGAGCTGGTCTGATTGACCGAAATGCTGCCGACGGGAGATTCAGAAGCAAAGCTCACCAGTTTCGGAAGGCCGGTAAAAACAGTCGGAGGATCAGTGCGGTAAAGCTCGAGAAGAATCGGGTCTTCGGTCTCTTCGATTTCGATTGCGTTCAGAACCGACTGAAGAGCCGACTGCGCGGGGTCATAATAGTTTTTAATCTGCGCAATCAGGTCGCCCGCGGCCACGATCTCCTGGCCGTCCGGGTTTCCATCGAGGTTGTCGAACTTCACGACGTTGACCTTGTCGAGATCGTTCTCATCAAGGCTGATGACATATTCAGAAGAAACTTCTTCACCGCGGGCGGCCGCGCGCTGCTTGGCGCCTTCGATGTCGTTCAAGCTGGCGTAGGTCTGGCCAACGGACTGCTTGTGAAGCACGAGCGAAGCCGTGGTATCAAGAAGGCTCTTGAAACCCGCGGTGAGGCTCAGGGAGTTTTCTTCATGGCTGGTAAAAAGGAGAATCACTCCCTGAACCACCGCAAGTCCGTATTCCCAGGTCTGCCGTCCCAGTTGTACGAGATTTTCATAAGTAAGGTTCTGAATCGCGCGAATCGCGAGGCCCTTGGCGTTGTTCAGATATTCGAGGGCCTGATCAAAAGTGGAAGGCTGTGCGGCAGCAGTGGGGGCTGCGGGAGCCGCGGCGACTTCTTCTTTTTCCTCATCCTCAGCTTCGTCGTCAGCGGGGGTGATGACGGCGTCGTCCTGGCTGAGAAGGAAATCGATCGCGGTTTCAGCCGCGGTTTCCTGGATCTGTTCTTTCGCCTGCTCCGCTTCTTTTTCTTCAGCGGTAGTCACGGCGGTATATTTCTGGTCATTCAGCGGATCCGGAGTCTGTGAGACAACGGATGCATAAGATGCAGGAATAACCTGATTGAAAAGAAGGAAAAATGCTGCGAAGGCTGCTACGAACTTCAAATTTTTTGATTTCATTCGGAAATCCCCCCCAAGGAATTTGGTTTTAAGTTGGAGAAGTATAACCCCTTTTCAAGGGGGTGTCAAGTTTCCTAATCCTTTTAATAGAGTGTTATTAAGATTAGTTCATACCCTTAAATAAGTCACTTTAACTTACTCCATATAACAACTTAGAACAACAGGGAAAACCCCTAATCAGCGTCAGGGAAAGGCTTGTAAGGCCCTTTAGGAAGTGTCATTTTTTTGACCTCGTTTACGCCCAAACAGCGAGGAAGGATTGCCCGGGGCCAGACTTGAACTGGCACAGGAGTTTAACCTCCCGACGGATTTTAAGTCCGTTG
>CAZMMY010000106.1:0-6417 GCA_964567495.1 uncultured bacterium | reverse complement strand
ATTTCAACTTGCGCATGCGGGCTTCTGCGCGGGAGCGGGCGACCGAGCGGCGTTTCAGCGAAACGTCGCGGGCAAAAATCATTTCCTGCCTCTCCTTTAAAAAACCGACAAAAATGAGGAATGTCAGAAAGACGTCACCGAACACTAGCGCCTTGAAAATCGTGTCTTTAACGCGCCCTGACCTGGTATCGGGCATTTTATCGCGGATAAACCGGATGTCCTGGTTTTCGCGTTTTACTTCCTGCTTCAGGATGTCCTGGCCGCTCAGCGACTCCGGCAGCTTGAAGGTCTGTTCGGACGGCGTGACGTTCAGGTTGAATTCAGGCGTCTTGACCGTGACATAGCGGGCCTGGATCGGGTTGAAATAAGTAAATTCCATCGCCGGAAGTTTTTTGCCGCCCGCTTCCAGCGGAATAAAAACAATCTCGAATGTCTTCCTGCCGCCGATCACATTGCCTGTTTTGAATAGATTGGAAGAGGTGTCTGCGTCGTAGACCTTGAAACCGGTCAGCTCCGGCGTCTTGGGTTTGTTCAGCGTTTCTATATTGCCGTCACCCTCAATAACCATCTTCATAGTCACAGGCTCGTTCTGCTTCACGGTGGTTTTATCGAGAGTCGCAGAAATGCGGAAATTACCCACAGCACCCTGAAAGCTCTCCGGCTTCCCCTCCTCCGGGAAAGGCTTGACCTTGAGCTGGATCACGGGCGGCTTGAGCGTGCGGTTTTCACGGCGCGAGAAAAAGCTGCCGCCGGAAAAAAAACTGTCGTCGAAGAATTCATCGTAAATGCTGTTCTGCTGAGCCTCCTGACGAATGGAGGCCTTGAGCACACCCGGCCTGATGGTGTATTCCGCGGGTGCGGTCGGGAAAAGAGCCATCTTGCGGAGGTCCGCCTTGACGTACCGCTTGCTGTTAACCCGCACGGCTTCCTTCCGTACGTCGCGCTCCATCGGGAACTCTTCGATCCAGAAGCCGCTGACCTGGGGTTCTTCCTCGAACCCCTCGAGGCGCGTGTCATAACGCGTATACAGGGAATAAGTGAGAAGGATCTGCTCGTTGGGATAGACCTCGGTTTTATCAACCCAGGCTTTCACAAAAATATTGTCGTCTTCGGGCTGGAAACTGAGCGGCGGCTCCTGAGTGACGGAGCTGCTCTGCGCGGGCGCCTGGGGCTGCCAGGTCTGCTGTTGCTGCTGCTGGGGCGGCTGGCCCCCGCCGAAAGGCGGCCGGTTCGGCGGATAATTACCCGCATTGGCGGCCCCGCCTTCCTGAACTTCAATCTGGACGGGCGGTGTGGCAAACCGCTGGTTATTGACAAAGACCTCGATAGCCTCAAGCGTATAGCTTCCAGGCTGGCGGGGCACGAGCGAGTAGCTGAATTCCACGCTAGAGCTGGACTGGCCATTGATGAATGTGATGTGCGAAGCGCGGCCAGTGTAATAAGTGTCGAAATTTTTAAACGTAGGGAGCCGGGGCGCCTGGACATTGCCCTGTGAACCTGCGATCCGGATAGTCAGGTGGATTTCCTCACCTACGCGGACGGAGCGCTTGTCAAAATTGGACGTGACGCTGATATCGTCAGCGGAAGCCGTAAAAGAAAAAGACGCCGCGAGCAGAAAAAAAACTGCCGAGCGAGCAAAAAGCTTAGAATTTTTCATAAACCCTTATCATAACACGAGATCAAAAAAGCCATCCAGCAATTTTCTTTTCTTCTCCAGTGACCGGACTATCCGCTCCAGCGCCTCCCGGTCTTTGAGCTGGGCCCGAATCACGATCCCCTCACCTTCAAAGAAGGCCGGCGCTTCGACGGACAGGCCGCCGGCGCCTTCGTCTACCGATTTCTTCAGCGCCTGGAATTCCTTTTCCTTTTTGGACCACTGGGGAAAACGGAGCGTCTTGACCGCTTCAAAAAACTTCTCCGACTTCTGCCGAGCGTCTTTTTCATTTTTACCCAGGATCGTCGAAAGCGGTTCCATCGAAAGCAGCCCTTCCAGTCCGGTCTTTGCGGCCAGATCGTTGAGCCATTCGGCCAGCTTGATCATCTGATTGCTGGTCAAGGGAACCTGCGCCGCGATTTTCTCCGCAAAAACCTTCTGGTCCGCGGCGGAGAAAAATGCAAGGGCACGCAGGCCGCGCACGGGCAGGGTGCCTTTGGCCGCAGCTTCGAGCAACGCGGGTGCAAGCAGCATGATCTCTTTTGCTTCCGTAATTTTATGCGCTTCAGGCGGCAGGCCAAGCGCGGGCAGGATTTCTTCCAGAATCTCTGAACGCTCGATTTTGAGCTCCAGCGCGCGGGAGATGGCAAAAGCATTGTCCAGTTCGCTGCGCTGCTGCCCCCAGTTGGAAAGGACGGCCATCAGGAAAAGTTCGCCGTCCCGGGCTTCCCGGCCAAGCACGACAGCAGGCACCTGTTTCAGGCCAAGCTCGAAAGCGGCCTGATAGCGGCAATGCCCCGCAACCACGCGGTATTCCCCGCCCGCTTCCGCCAGGATCAAAGGCTGAAGGATCCCCCGCTTCGCGATCGACGCCTTCAGCGCTGGCGCGGCCGGGCTCATGCGGGTCAGGTATGGGAACTTCGGAAAAATATTTTTTAAAGGAACTATTTTATAAATGTGGCTTTCCATTCTTTTTCAAGCCTCGCCGAAGATATGCGCAGCTTGTCGCCGATGACTTCCTCAGAGGTTTTCCCTTTACCAAACTCGACCAGCATCTGTTTGACCATGAACATACCGTAGCGGTTTACCAGATAATTCACGAGATGGTAAGACTGCTCATAAAACAGGGTGACGACCAGCGGGTCCTGGAGCTTCGACGTCGCATCCTGCGCCAGCAGCTCCACAAGCGGCATGAGGTTACCGGTTTTAATGGCCGAGTTAAAAACGATCATGTCCACAGGCCGCTGCTTGCTTTCCATGTATTCAGCCAGGCCTTCATTAATCCACGCCGGCGCGCGGCTGGCCGAGATCGCCGCGACGAAAGCATGGGTCATTTCGTGGGCCGTAAGAGCTTTCAGCTCCGCGTCGTTGAAGCCGGAGTTATTGAAAGGCATGCGTATCTTGCCGTCGTAAAGGCCCGCGGCCCAGTGCGGCAGACCGGAAATCTCACGGAAGTCATCGGCGTCATAAAGCATGACCACCACCTGGCGGCTGAAATAGTGGCCGAATTCTTTTGAAATGTTGGCATATGTCGCACGGAGAAGCTCGCGCAGTTCAAAGCCGCGGTCCTTGTCCTGCTCCCGCTGATAGCGGATGACAAAGTGCTCCTCTTTGTAAGTGGACAGTTTCTTCTGGACCTTCTGCTCCGCGCCGAGCTTTTCTATCTTCTCTTTTACTTCAGGTTTAGGGTCAAGATTGTAGGATATCTCGTAATTTTTTTTGGCGTCGGCCAGCTTGTCCTGCACGCTGTCGATGTCGCCAAGCAGCTCATAAGCAAACGCGTTGGCGTCGTCCAGCGCAAGGGATTCTTCCACCGCCTCGCGCGCCAGGTCATATTCCTCTTTCTGAAAAAATTCCACGGCCTGGTTGAAGGACTGAACCGCGATTCCGGTCTCCGGGATTTCAGCGTCTTTCGGGTCTTTGAGGAAATAGCCCATGATCTGGACTTTCTGGCGGCGCTCGAGCAGCTCTTCGGCGCGGGTCTTTTCTTTTTCCGCCGCGAAAGCCGGTACAGCCATAAGTAAACCAAGCAGGGCGCCGAACGCCACCCCGAACACAGCGGAGCACCTCGGCGCGGGACGGGACTCTCCGGCGGGAAAAACCCCTCTCTCACAACAACAAAGCCTTTTCATTTCTCCGCCTTTTCGAGCGCGCGGATAAAACGTACACGCCTCCCGATGGCGGGATGATCGTAGAAAAACCATTCGTAAACCGGGTTAGGCTCCGGGTCCGAGAGATTGACGGCGGCGAGTTTCTGGAGTGCGCCTGCGTAGACATCCCCTTTTTTGAGGGTTTCATAAGCAAAGCGATCCGCGTCGGTTTCAATCGCGCGCGAAAAACCATTCTGGACAGGCATCAGGACCAGATTAAACACATAAAAAAGAAGCGAAATCAGCGGCAGGGCTGCGATGTCCGCAGCGCCGTCGAAGCCGAACTGCGCCGATAGCGGGCCGATGGCCTTGAACACAACCCAGAAACCAGCGAAAGAAACCGCAAGGCCCAGCCCAAGATGCTTCCAGATGTCGCCATGCTTGTAATGGCCCAGCTCGTGCGCCACGACGCCTTCAATTTCCTGAGGCGTAAAATTCTCAAGCAAAGTATCACTCAGCACCACACGCTTTGTTTTGCCCATGCCCATGAAGGCGGCATTGGCTTTCTTCGTGGTCTTGCTCAGGTTGATGGAATAAACGTTAGAGAGCGGCATCCTGAAACGCCCCGCGAGCTTCACAATCAGTTCGCGCACTTCACCCTCGGGCACTGGGCTGTACTTGTAAAACATAGGCACGATCAAAACCGGGAAAAGCCTGCCGATGCCGTAGCTGACCGCTGCAAAAGAGGCCCAGGCCAGCACCCACCAGTCATCCGGGCGGTTCCAGATCAGAAAATAAAGGCCGCTCATGAGCAGCGCAGAGAAGCCGATCGAAAGGGCGTTTTTCTTGAGATAATCCCCGAGCCACTGAAAAAGGTTCTGGTTCGTGAGCGAAAACGTTTTCTCCACATAATGGCCGCTATAAAGGGAGAAAGGAAATTCCAGGGCCATGATAAACGCAGAATACATGAGATAAAAAACCAGAAGCGAAACGTACGCCTGCGAAAACGAAGTCATCGCGATCCCCGAGGCCTGCGCAGAGAGGCCGGACGCGGCAAAAACAACGAGCTCAACCGGCCGGAAAAAAAGATGTGCCAGCGTCAGCTGCTGGCGCTTCTTCTGGTAGAGCTTCGCTTTATCTAGCGTCGCGGAATCCATTTAACCCCCTTTTAAATCGAGCAAAACCCCGTAGTGATCAGACGCATAAACCCCGTTTTCATTCGGCTGTTTCAGCACCACCCGGCAGCTTTCCGGGGCGATAGCGGCCGGCCCCGGCTTCATGAAAACATAATCAATCCTGCGGTCCGGCAAAAAAACACTGGCCCCCGCGGCGTATGGGTTTTTATTGTCCCAAGTCAAATCCCCCGCGCCCGGGCTCAGGTCGTCGAACGTGTCGCGCCAGCCCGCGGAAAGCATCTCCCGAATTTCGGGGGTTTCAGGCGAGGAGTTAAAATCTCCTGCGGCGAAGGCCGTCATGCCCGGCGCCCTCTTTTCCGCAAATGCAATCAGCTCACGCACCTGTTTTAGCCTTACCTCAGATTCAGCGACGCGCCAGGACAGATGCGTATTGAAGAAAGCAATGCTGCGCCCCTTGTCCTGCCCTCTGCGGAGCGGCGACAGGTAGGACGAAGCCGGGACCTCGAACTCGGCAAACAGGACGTATCGCCTGTATTCCTCTGTGGGCGACTGGGTCTTCATCGTCAGGCATTCGGAGCGTTTGACCGGATACTTCGACACCAGAAGAAGGCCCGATGCCGGGTCGCCGAAAACCCGCGAGGGATAGCCCGCGCGCTTTGCGATTTCCCACGACCAATCCTCGCTGAAAACCTCCTGAAACGCGATAATGTCCGCGTCGAATTCCCTGATCTCCTTGAATGCGATTTCCCACCTCTCCCGCCACGGCCCTTTTTCCTGCCAGGTGTTCAGGCTCAGAATCTTCACGCTTTTTTTCTCATCTCGGCCAGGCGGCGGACCATGGAATCGCGGACTTGCTCACGCACGGTTTCCAGGTCCCTGCCGTTCGCCGAAACCGGCTCCATAATTTCAACCTCGAAAACCGCCCGGCCTCCTACCGCCTTGCTTTTCTTGGGCGAAGCCTTGCCGGTCCCATCCAGCACGACGGGCAGCAGCGGCACGTTCTTTTCCATGGCGATCTTGAAAGCACCGTTTTTGAAAGCCTTGATCTCTTCGTCTTCGCTGCGCGTGCCTTCCGGAAAGAAAAGGACGCTTACGCCTCGATCAAGCCACTGCTTCGCCGCCGCAAGCGTGTCCCGGCCGCTCTGTGCGCTGCCGCGGTCGAGCGCAATATAACCGGAGCCCCGCATATGCCAGCCGATCCAGGGAACGGAAAACAGCTCTTTCTTGGCGATAAATTTGAAATGCGTAGGAACCGCGGCCAGCACCACCAGAATGTCCAGCATACTCTGGTGGTTAGCCACAATAACGTACGGGCCCTGCGCGGCGGGTGTCTTAACGCGCTTTGACAATTTCCATAACGGGTGAACCGCAATCAAAGCGCTCGCCCAGGCAACCGAAACCCCGTGCATGGCCGCGCGCTTCCGGTCGAAGAGAAAAGTAATAGGAAGGACCACAAGCAGACCATAGCTGGCCCACACAACAGTGATGATGACGGCAAGCGTCCACATAAAGAGATTCATAAACCTAGGATTCTAGC
>CAZMMY010000105.1:4692-6453 GCA_964567495.1 uncultured bacterium | reverse complement strand
CGCGGGAAATGTTGGACATGGGCTTATCGGCGGAAACTTCACGGACTGACACCTTACCGGAAATGGTTTCGGGCAGCTCGATGCCGAAGCCCGCAATTTCAAGCGCCTCCTGGAGATCGTTCCAGAGGTCGCGGTAAGGAGCCATGGTACGAAGCACGAAGAACGGCACGCCGTTCGCTTCCGCGGCCTGACGGGCCACAACCAGCAGGTGGATCCAGTCGGCTTCCGGCACTTCAGCGTAGCGAAGCGGGCGCGCTTTGCGTCCGGCCAGCGCAGTCAGTTCGGCGGCGACTTCATTGTAGGATTTTCCGGAAACGGCCTGACGGCCCACGATCCAGCGGTTGAGAAGGTCGACGTTGCCTTCAAAGTGGAACGACTGCGCCAGTTCAGCGGAGCGCAGTTCTGAACGCTTTATCTCGCCCATTTTCGTCCGGACAAGTTCCTCGAAACCGGCCCACTTGCTGCCGGCTTCGGGGCCGCCGAGCTCGTCACGGAAGCGCTCGAAGGAACTCACGTACCAGTTGTACATGCCCCTGTTGCCCATCTCGAGTTCGCGCTGGATCTTCTGTTTTTCATAGCTCTTGAAGAGGCGCGCCGCGACCGTCAGCCGGAACATGCGGTAAATTTCAGGGAAAGCAGCGATGACTTCCTGCGGCAGCGGATCACCAAGCTCGATGGCGCGCAGCTGATAAGCCGCGAGGTATTCGGCGTACGATTCCATATCAAGCTTGCCATCCTGCAGGCGGGCCAGGTTGAGGACCAGGTCGGCCACGCGGATGTCGGCGAGCGGTTCCGGGTCGATGATGTTGACGATATTGCCGTCCGCACCGACCAGCCAGTTCAGGGTGTTGTAGTCTCCGTGGATCATGCGCTGTTCCATGCGGTCGTAGCGGCCGATCGGGAGATTCTTTTCCAAAGCATTGAAATGATGGCGCAGGAAAGCTTCCTCTTTTATCAGAAGCGCTTCGATATCATCCTGCGGGCCGCCGTTGAGGTTGATGCCGGCGATCAGCGCGTCGAATTCATCCGCCAGGGCGTATACGTCTTCGATCAGGCGTTTCCTGTAGCCCTCGGCCGGTGCTGGAGAGTCTTTGAGGATGTTGTGCAGCTCTGCGGCGCGCGCGGCCGCCTGCTGGAAGTGACGAGGTTCGAGCGTTGTGGCCAGCGGGGTCGCGGTCGAAAAGCCGAACACAGCGTAATGCTTGGTGCCGATTTTCGTGATCAGGTTCCCCGCTTTATTCCGGCTGACGGGCGTAATCGGGAAGCCGGAGGAAGCGAGTTTTTCGTGGACTTCATAAACATGCTGCAACTTTGCCGGATCTTCGTAGTGTTCTTTGACGATGAAGACTCCGCGGTCGGTGGTGACTTTGGCCATCATCCGGCGTTTAAAAAACTTCGGGGTCAGGGGTTCGATTTTCTGGATTTCCCCAAGATCGTAAGATTCCAGCACCTTGCGCGTGCGCGACCACGGGAAAAACGCCATGGCGCCGAGGAACGCCGCGCCGACCGCGCCGGTGTATATCTGCGGGTCGAAGCCGGCCTGGATCGGCACGATGGTGACTTTGGCTTCAGGTGCCAGATTGCGGACTTCGGTCGCGATGCGGTCGACCAGCAGGTCGCCCTTGCCGTTCTCAACCACAAGGCCTGTCATGTAATAGTAGGTTTCGCCGGTATCATAATGGTTTTCGATCACGGCCTGTGCCACGGCGCGGGCGTAATCGTTCATAATGGCTAGCGCTTTCGGATTCCCGGCGACGTATT
>CAZMMY010000105.1:0-4682 GCA_964567495.1 uncultured bacterium | reverse complement strand
TCGGCCTCCTGGGCTTTTCTGACAAGAATGTTGACGTCGGTGCGGTCGTTGACCGAAGTCATCTGCGGGCCGATGCCGCCGACCATGTAACCGACGCGCATGGATTCATTCGGGATCTTTCCGTTTTCGATCTGATGCGCGCTGACGTGGCGGCCGAGCGAGAACACGGTGCCTTCATAAATGCTCTTCTCCGACCAGATCCACGCGGCATGAGCCTTGCTGTTGCTCATCAAAATAGCGGGCAGCTTCGTGGCGTCTGCAATGGCTTTCGGCAGGCTGCGGTAAACGCCGGAAGTGCCCTTCTCTTCATCAATGTTGCCGGAAACCGCGATCGCGATGCCGGTCAGATTGAGAAGGCCGCCGCTCACACGTCTAGGAAGCTGGCGCTTCGCTTCGTCGATCAGGCTGAGTATTCGTTTCTGCATTTCCAGCTCGTAGGCCTCACGCGTTTCTTCGGTCGGCAGCGCCATGTCGATCGGAACGCTGGCGCGGTATTTAACCACGCCGCCCTGCATGGCAACTAGCTGAATGGCGGTCGAGCCCGCGTCAATGCCAAGAACCACAGGCTCAGGGGAGCTGAGGTCGTAAAGCACGGGGTCGATGCGGGACGCTTCATAGTCTAGGTATTTCGGGAATTTGATGCCGGTTGTGTCCGCTTTTGCGCTGATTTCGAAACGTTCGTTCCAGACCTGCCAGTTGCGGCGGGTCCTCATGCTGAACTTGCTCAGCCTGAGCTCTTCGCGAATGCCTTCCGCGAGTTCACGTTCGCGCGCTGCATTCGGCCCGGCGATCACGACCTTGACGGCTTTGGAGGCGTTCTTGTAAAGCGCATTATAAGCTTCAGCTGCAAGGTACTTGTGCAGCGAAGACGTGTTAGCTTTGCTCCAGGCCTGCGGGATCTGGATTTTCTTGTAATAAATCTGGCGGTTGTCGGCATTCAGAACCTGGACTGTGACTTCTTCCGTCTCCGTGTCGCCAAGGCCGGCGAGGAACTGGAAAAAGCCGGCGATTTCATAGACAGGCACAGCTTCCCCGCCGCTTTCCGCCTCGCTGAAAAGCGACGTGATGTGAGTGCTGTAGCTCTGCGTCACGGCTTCCCTGAAAGCGGCCATGAAGGCGTCGAATTCGTCCGCGGCCTGGATCGGTTCGAGAGCCTCGACCAGCTCCGCGGGATCGTTCATATCGATCGTCTGCAGATTATTGTAGACCGCGTTAAACTGAGAATGAGTGGACCGCATCCGGAGCAGCGCGGCGCGCAGGACAACAGCGGGAACGGGCCTCATTTCCGAGCGCCGGCCGGTGAAGGCCAGGAAATTTTCTTTTTTGGCGCGCAGGCTTTCGCGTTCCTTCATCAGTTTTTCCCAGGCCGGAACTTCCAGGCGGATGCTGCGGATGCCTTCGATGATGCTGGCAAGCTGGCCGGGTTCAGGTTCGACCAGCGTCCTGCGGAGCCCCTGGACGAGTTCGGATTCGGGCGAGAAATTGAAGCGGACAGCGTCGACGTACCACTGGAGCTTTTTAAGGTCGACCTGGTAGCCGGGCTCACGGTTCCACCAGTGGCTGTCGTCGGTCAGGTAGCCGCGCTCTTCGATCTCTTTCAGCTTGGCTTCGGTTTCGCGCATCGCCTGTTCATAGACCGCCCAGCGCGCGCGGACCGCGGTGTAATAGATGCTTTCAATTTCAGCGGCGGGCACTGTTTCCAGGACTTCCTGGAATTTCTGCATGTCGCGGATTTCATACTTGTCATAAAGAGCTGCCAGGATCTTGTAGACCACGTAGCCGAGGAACTCGCCTTTCATTTCCTCAATACCGTTCGGCTTGCCGTCGTCGCGGGTCATGACGTTTTCCCGGTATTCGCGGCCGCGCTTGTGGGTCAGCGGGAACGGCGTCAACACGATTTTGTAGCCGAGCTGCTGGAGCGTGTACGTGAACAGCGAATCTCCGCGGCGGAACGTGTAGCGGAAAACCGGCAGGTCCTGCTTCAGGAAAGCTTCCGGTTTGAAGATAGCGTTGCCGCCCGAGTAGTTCGCGTTCGGGATCAGGGTTGCCGCGATGCTTTCATCGGATGTGTCGCTCTGCGCTGAGATCGGATGGTAAAGCAGCGGGCGTGTCGGGTGCGTGCCGGTGAAAACGTTCGGAAGGCTGCCCACGAATTCGTGGAAAGCCTGTTTCATAGTCACGGGTTTCGCCGTAGGAAGCGGATAAGGCTTGTCTTTGATTTTGTCCTGTCCGTCCTTCATGTGGGCAAAATCAATGCTCGTTTCAGGATTGCGGTAGTTCTCGATCCTCGGCACTTCAGCGTATTGCGCATCGGGCGCGCTAGAGGCCGCCTGATCAAGGAAGTAGGCCAGGTCTGTGGTGACACTATAGAAGAAGGAGCTGGGAGGCACGGCGCCGTCCTGGTTCACTGCGCCCGTCAGGATGTCCACACGGGTCTGCCGCATCAGCTCGAGCGCTTTATGGAACGCGCTGAAGGCTTTGCGCTCGACCAGACGGCCGTTCTCGTCCAGGGTCGTGACCTGGAATTCTTCGTCGTCATCAAGCTGCCAGATCAGAACGTTGGGCGGCAGTTTGGCCAGGACTTCTTCGACCAGAATGCGGACAACGCGCCGGCTGTTGTTGGCGCTCTTGCGGACCAGGAAATTCGGAGAATCGATGGGGTTCTTGCCGTCGAGCAGGTCGGGCAGGTTCAGCTCGGGCCGCTTGGCATGAGCTGCGCGGATCAGGCTCTGCTGGCGCTGGATGCTCCAGTAATCGACGCGGAGTCCGCCGGCCTGTACGTCTTCGACGATACGGCGATCGGCCTCCTGGTTGCCGGTGTTCTGACTGTTTTCAACGATAAGGAAAATGACGCGCGGATAAGTGCGTTTGCCGGAATCCAGGAGCGACGGCTGGGCCGCGTAATGGAAAGTCTCGAGTTCTTTAAGGCCGCTGCGAAGGAATGTGCCGAACGCATTCGGGCGGTCCGTAACCGGGACCACGATCACAAAGTGGGGCCGGTTGTCCGGGATCCGGTTTCTGGCGTAGAAATCCTCCAGCCTCTGCAGGGTTTCCTTATATCTGTTAAATGCGCGCTCATAAGGCCCGGTGACCATGAGGCGTTCGTACATGTGCGCGATCCTGCTGTACTCGGCGATAATCCGCTCGGCTTCACGCGGGTCCTTGTCGTGGCTGGCTTCATAAAGGGCGCGGGCAGAGACGAGTTTTTCAGTCAGGCTTTCGGCGCGCTGTTCCAGGCCGGTTGCGGCTTCAGCCTGATGCCGTTTCCAGAGCTGCTCAAGTTCTGCGGTAAGCGCGGGATGCGTAATTCCCAGAAAGCGTGAAGTGCGTTCGGCGAAACGGGTCGCGGGAAGCAGGAGCGGATCGAATTTCGTCGTGCCCTGTGAAGCCACATCATAGGTAGTGTCAAGGAAGCGGGCCGTCATGGATACCAGCGCGTCAGGATTGTTCCTGACGGTGGCGAGCGCGTTCCTCAGGAGGCCTTCTTCCTTGTCGGGGAAAGTTCTCGTCAGGATCTCGGCCGCGGCAGCGCCGAGCGGCGCGCCGTTATTCTCGTCGCGGACCTGCTGAAGCAGTTTTTCAGCCTGCGCTATGATGCGTTCGTGTACATCGAAGAAACGGACGCCGGTTGTTTCCATGTTGATTGTGCGCCACGCGGGAACGGTGCCTGCGGCGCGGATCCTGTCATCGCCGCTGTCCTGGCCCGCGTTCTGTTCCTTGAAAGCCTGCACCAGACGCCGGTCGATGCCGGGCCAGCCTTCCGCCGCCAGCACACGATCAAACTCCCGCTGGTTAACTCCCAGCTTGGTCATGTAGAGTTCCTGCTTCGAGCCGGTGCGCAGGGCCGCGCGATAAGCGCGCTCGGCCTTCTCGTCCTCGGAGCCAGTAACGTTGACTTCGAAATCGGCATACGGCTGCATCTTTGCGTCAACGCCGCGCTTGTAGTCGATGACGAGGTGCCGTCCGGTCTTTTCGATTTCATCCACGATCTGATAGAACAGCCGGCTGAAATGGTTTTTCCGGGAAGCGAGGATCGGCGTTGTTGTTTCGAGCGTGGCGACAATGGCCGGGCGTTTCAGGTCTGTCGGGAGAATGTCCTCGCCCTTATAGGTGTAGCGGACCTGGTGGCCGCGCACTTCCCACTTGAGGTTTTCGCCCGCAAGACGGTTCAGCGCCGCAAGGCCGTCGTCGGTGGAAATATCCAGGCCTTCGCGAGCGACAAGCCATGCCGCGATGCGGAAAGCCTCGCCGGAAGAAATGTGGACTCCGCCGATGCGCAGGGCAAACAGCTCGCCCTGGCTGGTCTTACCGACGTTGGAGGTGCCGGTGAACACGAATGTGACGCGTTTATTTTCGGTCAGGCGCGTTTCGTGGCTGCGCATTTCGGAACGCGCGGCCGCGCCGACCTGCTTCATGACTTCCTTCAGGTCGTAATAGCGTTCGACGTGGCGGATGTTGATCTCGATCTTGCCCGGTTCGATGACCTTGACCAGCGGATTCTGGGCCGGGTCTTCGCTGGTGAAGTGCACGACAAGCTGCAGCTGCCCGTCTTTGTCCAGGCCGGAATCCGGCAGCGCTTCCTTCAGAGCTTTCAGGAAGTTCGGGACGCGCACTTTCTCTCGCGCCGCGGGCGTGAAGCTCAGACGGATGTAATTCTGAGACTTATGGAACTCTGCAATTTC
>CAZMMY010000104.1:0-6465 GCA_964567495.1 uncultured bacterium | reverse complement strand
CGTTTTTGACCATTTTGCCTCGGCTGCGGAGCACGAGGATTTCTTCGGTGGCGTCGACATCAGCGTCCGTCAGGCCTTTCGCGCGCATCCTGCTGATAAAAGCTTCATCAACCTGCTTCATCGCCTCAGCAGTGCGCGCGAGAAGGGCTTCGTCGACCTGGCCATAATCAAGGTCCGGCACATCCTGGTAATTAGCTCGTACCCAGGCGTTAAAGTCCGGGAAAGGCTGCGTACGCAGCTCGGAACGGCCCGAAGGAAAGCGCGACACGTATTCGCGGTCCACAAAATCCAGAAAGTCCAGCGTGAAGACCGGCCCCTTATCCGTAAAACGGATAAAATAATCGAGATAAACGGACGGCGCGTCGTAGTAACCGCTGAGCGGGTCTTCATCCGTGTACTGCAGGAAAATCACAGCGGGGCCGGCAGCCAGTTTTTCGAGATTGCCTTTGGCCAGATTGACGCCGTCGGGGACCGTACCAATATTGCGGCTGAGCGCGCGAAGGTTCAGAGTCGAGGAGGCAAAAGGCCAGAAAAGCATCCGGTACGGCTGAGCGCCCTTTGCGGGCGGATTCGCCATAGCGCGGATATTACGGAATGCGGCGGCGTGCCCGGGATCTCCGCCGCCTTGTTCGAGCCGGCGGAAATAATCCTCGCCGCGCGGAAAGCCCGCAGCGCCAAGCTCCGGCGTCTGCAGCGGGTCGAGCGCGTACATGCTGGCCATGACTCCGAGCCATGAATCCGAAATGCGGCGGCGGCCCGGGTCGTCGGAATGCGTAGAGTTCGACGCATCAATGACCACGACGTGCGGGCGCTCGCCCTGAACGCTGGCCTGCATGCCGGCGGGCAGCCAATCAATCGACAGGAAAAACTCGTCTTCGTGCACGTCAGAAGAGCTGATCCGGCTCTCAATGATCCGCATATCCGGGAAAAGTCGGCGGAGGATTTTTTCCGGGAGCGATCCCATCTGGTGGTTCAGGACCACCGTCACCTCTCTGCCGCCGGCGGATTCGCGGATTTTATCGATTGTCTCGACAATTCTCCGCGTCTCGGAAACCAGCTTGCCGAGCGCCAGCCGGCCCGTGTCCGTCATGTCCTCGAAACCTGTGATGCCGCCGCCCGCGGCCGTAGGGACCTGGCTGAGCCGCGTCTGGATCCTTTTTTCCTTCAGAAGCATGTCGAAGTCGCGGTACTTCATTCCTTTTTTGTTATAAAGCGGATAGGCGCGCAGCTGGTCAAGCAGCATGAGATACCCGGCAATACGGTCTTCTTCCCTCCCGTAATCAAAAGCGGCTCCGGCGCGCAGCGCGTCCAGCCTCGGGAATTTTCCCGCTATGGCGTCAAGTCCGTCACGGCTGACGACTGCCGAAAAAATGCGGACCGCCGCCTGACGGGGATACGAATTTTCGATCTCCATAAATTTCCCGGCAAGGTCGAGCGCTGCGGGAGTAAATGAAAGATCGGCTTCAAGAAAAGCCTGCGCCATCCAGCCGAATGTCGGATAAGCGTTCGCACCGCCGGTGGACAGGAACTCCATGAGCGTATCCTGAAACGCTTTGCGTTCCGCGTGCGTCGTTTTGCGGAGCGCTTTATCCACGTAATAATGGGCGGCGTAGTGCAGCGAATCGAAGCCCGGCTCATCCATGGCGCGCAGAAACTCGAGCATGGCGGCTTTGTCCGCAAGAGGCTCGCGGCCGAGAAGGTCTGAGATGACCGGCCCGTCAGCGAAGTCAACGGCGCCGGCGCGGAAAACCGAAACCCTGTAACCGGCCGTCCGGGCGGCGCGGGCGTTATTTTCCATGTCGTCGATAAAAAGCACGCTGTCCGGCGCAACGCCCAAAGCCCGCAATTTCTCCGTGACAGCATCGAAAATTTCCTGCTGGGGTTTTGCGAGACCAAGTTCGGAGGAAAAGAAAACAAGGCTCGGATCGATCAAGCCCGGGAAATGCACGTCGATCAGGCGGCGCCATGCGGCAGAATCGCCCTGAAAACGGTTAGAAACAATCCCAAGCCTTACTCCCGAAGCCTTGAGTTTCTGGAGCGCGTCAAACGCGCCCGGCGCCGGCTCGCGCTCGCCCGTGATGATTTCCATAAACTGCTCAAGCGTCAGGTCGGCGCCCAAGCCGCGCATCCTGAGCTGGCGGTTGACCTCTTCCATATATTCGGGGCCCATGGTGCCGCGGTACAGGTTGTCGTGCATTTCCTCGGAGCGGTTCTGGAAAAAGACATCATCACGCAGCCTTTTGTAACCAATGGTCACGCCGAGTTCCGCCAGCCGTTTCTGGGCCATTTTGAAACGCGCCTCCGAACCCGGCAGGCGGAAAAGCACGCCGTCTAGATCCATCAGAAGGACTTTAGGCATCGCCGCCACACGCATTTCGGAGCGGCGGACGTCGCGCTGCCAGGCTTCGGGAAGGAAAACGGTGACTGCGGCGCTCCATTTCATGCTCGAGCGGAACTCGGCAACCATTTCTTCGCGGACTTCAGGATACAGGTCGGCCAGCTCCAGGATCTGCTCGAAATAAGGAGAGGCCATGTCGGAGTTGACGATCTGATCCAGACCCGGCAAATAAAAAAACAGTCCTGCCTGTGAGCTGATGATCACCCTGATCGTCTCTCCGTCTGCGGTCGTGATCTCGAGCGAAATTAACCGCACGCCGCTTTCCCCCTCGGAAACCGACACTTGCAGGCCCGTTACTTCGGACGGCACCAGGCGAGCAGCAGAACGCTCCCGGGACGCAAGGTATTTGCGCTTAACATATTTTTCAATGAACTCTTGTTCTTTCTCACCGATGCTCTGCCACCCCATATACCGCTCGACGTAAGTATAAAAACGGTCGACGGTATCATCCGGCATTTCGTCCCGCCCCTGGAAGCCTCTGTCCCTGAGCAAAGCCTTCGACGCATCGGACAGCCTGTCCCACGCCATGTCCGCTACGACTTCGAGCTTTTTCTTCTTGGCCTCGCCCTTGAAATCGATACGCTTCACGGTCTCCAGTTTCTGCCGGAGGGCCGGCTGCATGAACGGAAGCAGCCCCGACCAGAACTCTTTCTTACGGACGAACTCCTGCTGGGCCGAGGCCGCCGTAAAAATCGCTTGGAGCGCCTGCTCGATCTCGGGGGTGACATCTTCTTTTGTTTTAAAAGTCAGGCTTCTGCCGCCAAGCCTGAGCCGCCACACGTCTTTGACGTCGGACAGATCTTTGAGGTAAGAAAGCGCTCCGTCCTTGCGTTCGGTCTGCCCGGCCGGAATAAACTCGAATTCGATCATCCTCTGCTTCGCGGTAGAGTAATCAGGGCCGCTCCATACCAGGCCCACGGCAATCCCCGCCGAACGCATTTCGGAACGTTTCATTTCCAGCTTCCTGATAGTTTCATCGAGCACGATCTGCGCGGGGCGCTCCAGCTCATTCTCACGAAGCGCGCGGAGCTGACGCGCCATTGCAGGTCGGTCGTCGGTGAATTTTTCCAGGATTTTGACAGCGGCCGCCCTTTCCTCCGGCAGTTCTTCTTCAACGGCCATCTGCAGCAGCCTTGCTTCGGTGCCGGGAGCGTTGATCGACCGCAGCGCGTCGCTGAAATAAAGCAGCGACTCTTCGGCGTCAAGAATCGCGGGAAATTGTGCGGCCACCCTGAGGACATGATCGCTGCCGGCCCGCACCTTGAGCTTGCCGATTATTTTGATCATCGACATGAGCGCAGCGTGGGGCTGACCTTCGCCATCCACCAGTTTTCTGGAGATCTCCGGCAGCATGGCCTCGTCTTCAGGCCCGACCATTTCACTCACGGCATGACCGGCAAGGGCCTGCAATTCCATGTTTTCTTCGTCGTCCATCAGCTTCAGAAGCCGGGGCATGGCTTCGCGCATTTTCATGGCCGCAGCGATATGAGCCGCGGTCCGGCGGCTTGAATTCTTCTGGTCCATCCTGTCGATAACTTCAGCTGCCGCCGCGGGCCTGCTGCCTTCCAGGCCTTTCTGCAGATCGCTGATCAGAGAGAAATACCCGAGTATCCTTTTGCGCAGTTCCCGGTCGGCCTCACGCGGCGGCTCGCCCAGCGACCGGAAACCCATCCGGTCGTTCATTTCGATCATGCCGTTCATGTCGGCATAAATGCCGTCCGCCATGTCGAACAAGGCCTTGACGGCAGCGGCGGCAAGTTCGGCACGGTCTTCCGGCCGGGCGTCAGCCAGGATTTTTTCCAGTTCTGCCTGCCCTTCCGCGGCCAGCCGCGCGTTTTCCTTCAATGCCTCGGCCAGAGCCTTGTCGGCACCTTCCTTTCTCACGCGTTCCACGCCGTTTGCGTTCAGCGCATCGAACAGCTTCTCGGTTTCAGCGCGGGATTTTTTTAAAGCCCCGCGGAAACGCGTCGCAACGGCTTCCGCACGGATTTTGAGCAAACGGGCATCGTTCTGGGCCATTTGCGGCATAAGTTCGGGCACGGGCGGATCCCTGAGCATGGTTTCTACCATGACGGCCAGGCCCAGCAGCGCCGCAAGAACAACAGTAATGGCCGACGCCGCCAGAATCCGGCGGCCCACGCTGACTAGCGGAGTTTCGTATTCCGCCCTGGCCCACGCCAGGAAGTCTTTATAGATGGCCGGGGCGTCTTCGCCCTTGCGTTCAAGCGCCATTTCCTGGAGCTTTCTCTGCAGGCGCACGACAGCCGCAGAAGCTTCCGCTTTCGTGCGGAACCTCGCGGTGAAAGTCACCGCCTCAAGTGCCGGGGCTTCTGGCGCCTGCAGGCCGGGAGCGGAGGTGATGCGGTTCGAAGAGCCTTTCGCAGGCATAATTGAAATCCGGAAATTGCGGAACGAAGGCTTCTCGGCCGAAATAGCAACAGCTCTTGAAAAATTTTCATCATCCAGGAATGAGCGGGTCATAACAACCCGCAGTTCAGAGCGGCGAAGGGCCGAGATTTCAGCTTTCAGCGCTTCGACGTACTGCCGCGAATCCGGCTGCTGTTCCAGCGCACTGAGGTTATCGAGCGTTTCAAGGCCCAGGCGCTGCCGGAGCGCGTCCATTTCACGGCCGAGATAATCCAGAGACTCTTCGTCATTACCGAAATGCGCGCGCACAAGCGAAACCGCTTCGCGTGCCATTTCGCCGGGCGTCATACGATTTGCTGAATAAAAAATCTGCGACACAAATGCGATGTACAAGACATTGCTTGTCTTCTTTTCCATTCTCATGCCAAGGTCCACGACTTTGATCCCGCCTGACCGGTCGAGCAGAACGTTTCGGGTATTGGCCACGGTATCGCTGTAATAATAGGGATAAGCCTCGAGCAGAAGCGCGGCGCGAATCAATGAGCTGAAGGCGCGCGGGTCGCCAGCCTGAAAAAGGTCCTGCAGCATCTCGCCCTCAACAACTTCGGCTGAAAGGACGCCGAAGGAGGAATACTGGCTTTCCGCATAAAATGCGCCGATACGCGGGCCGTGGCCGTTCAGGCCAAGGTCGACCGCATCGTCCAGGTGGGCGTCATTCATCTCCCCCGCATAAAAACCGGCCGTGAAATCTTTTCCGTCCACTGTCACGACCGCCCTGAAAAAATTCCGGTAGCCGCCCGCGAGGCTGCCGGCCGGGTCGAGAAGAGTGACCCGGACGGGAGTGTCCGGTCCGATTGAAATTCCGCTTTCCGGATAAATCCTGCGCAGTGAAATCTCAAGGAAACGGCGATCGCGCAGGGCCTTACCGAAAACTCCCAGAAGCGCACTTCCATTTTCCATAGTACGGACAATGCCGCTGTTGAGCCTGACTTTGTCCAGCTCCCGGACTTCCACGGACTCATCGATGCCGCGGCCCGCTGCGGAGAAAACCGGGGTTTTCCGGGCCAGAAGCTTCTCTTCGGGCATGACAAGCCGGAGATCGAAAAGAATGTCTTCGTCCGGCCGCTGGACAGCTTCGAGCATTTTCCGGCGCGCTTCGGCATAATCCGCGGCAGGCAGCGCGTAGCGCATGGTCTTTAAAATCAGGCTGTCCTGTTCGCCAAGAGCGATGTCCGCGCGCATTTTCGCCAGCGTATCTTTAAAACCGCGTACAACTTCCGCGGTCCACTCCGCTCCCTGCGGCTGGGAAGCAAAAAAATTCATGAGCAGGAGCTGGTCGGATTTATCGCGCAGCGTTCTGGGAATATTTTCGATCGGTACGGCCGCCTCCGGAGAAGGCTCGCCGCCGTACAGGAACAGAAACTCGTGGTCAAAAGCAAAAACACCGCGCTCGACGACCGTATCTCCCTTGCGGACGGCAAAGGAACTCATATGTCTGACTTGAGCGTCGCGTTCACCGGTCACATAACCCAGGGCAAAATTCGCCCCGGCCTGGTACATCGCACGGCTGAGGTCTTCCGCGTTCCAATAGCGTGCGATCCCGTATCTGAAAGAAGTGGTGTTAAACTTGCCGTTATCATCCGTGTAGCCGAGCGGACGCGCGCCGGGCATCTGCTCAATCAGTTCGAGCGCAAAATTCC
>CAZMMY010000103.1:0-6466 GCA_964567495.1 uncultured bacterium | reverse complement strand
GCCCAAGGCCTCCAGGCCGTGGCGCTTGAAGGCGCCGCGGGCGACCTGGACGCAGCGCTTTTTCGCAGCTTCCCGGACAAGGAGATTCTGTCCCGTGTATTCGCCGGTTTCCAGGATGCTGGCGAAATCTCGGGCGCGGTTTCCGCCGCCGTCCTGAACCCTGAGCCCGCCGAATATTTCGGCGTCGAAAACCCCGCTGCTTATGAAAAAGGCGTGAACCTGTTTCTCGCCGCGCTGGCCAGGAAAACCGAATTTCAGGGACGGATCAAAAAACTCCACGCCGTACATGCGAAGCTTCGCGAATCTCTTTATTCGGAAGAAGCCATGAAGCTGTCGCTTGCCGAAGAGCTTTTCGAAACCGACCCGGAAGCGTCGCTCGCTTCCTTTCATCAGTTCGGCCGCAAATTGAGCGTGTCCGAAACCGCTTATCCGCACCTGTACGCTGTGTTGGAGCAGATCTGCCGCAATCCGGACGCGGCCCGCGACGCCCGCATCGACGCAGAACTCCGCGAGACCGTGAAGCTTTTCGAGAAACAGCTGCGCGATGAAAAACTCATACCGGAATTCCAGAACCGCCTCCAGGCCTGGCAGACCGAAAAGTCTGAAGCTGGCGCGCTCTCCGCCTGGCTGCTGAACACCGCCGCTGCAGAAGGCGTCACGCTTGAAGCGAGCGCAGACCTTAAAGAAGAAGCGCGGCGTTACGAAATCCTCGAATCCGTGCGCGGCGAACAGTTTTTCAATGAATTTCAGGCCTACACCAACGAGCTTAAAGCGGTGATTTTCAAAACAGGGGAAGAGCGCCAGCTCGACCTGATCAATAAAAATATCACCCTGCTTTCACGGCTCGTCGATCTGCGGCTCAGCCGCCAGGAATGGGCCGGCCTCGAGGAAACCTTCAAGGAACAAAAGCCTTTTGACGGCAGCGCGGGCGTGGAAAGCCTGCGGCGCGCGGCCGCCAGGGAATTCTGGCGGATTTCCCGCGAAGTCCCTGAGTTTTTCAGGTTCTATCAGAACGCGCGCCAGCGTGAAGATTTCATCCTCGCCAACACGCTTGCCCGCATGGAGCGCCGCGGCCGCAAAACCGCGGCCCTCATTTCGGGCGGTTTTCACAGCCATGGCCTGACTACGGCCCTCAAGCAGAAGGGGATTTCCTATCTTTTGATTTCCCCGGTGATTTCGGGTGCGCCGGACGAGGCCTCTTATTTGAATGCGATGCAGGGCCAGGTTTCGTGGAAGAAACATTTCCGCGCGCGCGGCGAAAGGGTCAATTTATATGAAGCCTTTGCGCATGAAGCGGCCGGGCGCCTTGCCTTGCAGCTTGAGGAAACCAACGGAAGCGCCGCGGCGGGCATTAAGATCTGGCGCGACCGCCTGCTGACCGACCTGGCTTCCGCCTCCCGCATCGCGCAGGCGGGGGAATATACTTTCGTGATCGACTCACTTGCTGTTCCCGGAAACGGCGCGCGTGAAAAATGGCTGCGAAGCGTGGACCGCTTCCTGGAGCATGTTAACGCGCTTAAAATCTCCAACCGCTTGAACGCCGAAAGCCTTGCGGGCTGGAACGTTTCTGCTCCCAAAAACATCCTCGCATGGACAGCCATCGTCCTGAACAGAAAACAGACCTATCCCCGGGCGTGGCTGACCGCGCCGCGTTCCGAGCTGCGTATGCCCGGGGCCGGAGAAGAAAACCCTTTTGTTAAACGTGTGCGGGAAGCCGGCGAAAAAGTTACCGTGAAAATCCAGGCAATGTATGTTAGCGCCCAGACCATGGGCCAGACGTACGAACGCGTGACCAGGAACCCGCGCTACAAAGACGCCGTTCTGGAAGCGGGCATGGAAAAAGCTGCAGCGTTTATCGAGGTGCTCGATACCGCCGGAAAGTTCGTGCAGAGCCGCGGCGAATCCCTTGAGCATTTTGCGGCCGAAGCCGCAGCGGCACAGCAGGCCGTGCTCGCCAGCGGCGATTCCGCCAGCCTGGAAGACGCCGCGAAAAAGTTCGAGCGGCTGGCCGGTGAAATGCTTGCGAACCTGGAAACCGTCAGCGGCAAAATGGCCGCAGGCATGGCTTATCTCGAAGAGATCGACCGTATCCTGAGCCGTTCTGAAATGCGCGTTCTGCCCGGCAGGACGGCCGCAATCGAACGCTACGAAAAAAGCGCCTATTATAAAATGCCCTCCACCGAGCTTTTCGAAGCCGGCAGCATCGCGCAGGCGGGCGACATTCTTGCGGCGGAAATTATCCGCGAGATTCAGATCAAGCAAGCCGAGCTCGGCCCGGATAAAGACGTGGTTGTGCATTTCGCCACAGGCAACACCCCCTGGATCGGCTATACCCGCATGGCGGAACTGCTCGACCGCTGGGATTCGGCCGACGCTTCGAATTTTAGGCGCACGTACGGCCTGACTGAAACCAAGCCCGACATGAAGCGCGTGGTCGCGTTCCCGCTCGATGCGATTTTCCCGCAGAAGCGCGGCGACTATCATGCTTTTGCCAACATTCTGAACAACATGTTCGAGAAGCTCCGCATTCCGAAAAACAAGCGGTTCTTCTTTTACGGTGACGTCGCGGACGCGAGCGGCAAGCCTATGACCGCTACCCGGCACCGCGCACTGCTTGAGTCCATCGAGAAGCACGGCCTGATGGTCGAGGAGTACATGGCCCGCCGTACAAACCGCGTGCGTTTGGCCGCGGCCTTCCGCGGGCGCAGGGAACAGCTGGAATATCTTGACGCGTTTTTTGCTTATTCCGAAAAAATGTCCGCCAAAATCAAGGAGCTCGGCGGAGCGCATATTTTTATTTCCGGCGTCGGCCCGTCATACGCAGGCAAAGGCCACATCGGCTTCATGGAAGCCGGGACCCCCTTTGACTCCGACCTGCTGATCGGCCTGGTCGGCTATCACATGGCCGCGGATCATATGAAGGAAGACGGCGGCATGGCTTCGCTGAAGGCGCAAAATGGCGCTGACAAATTCGGGTTTGTGACTTTTGGTTTCGATGAACTGCTGCATCGCAAGGACGTGAAAGTTATCACCATCGCCACTGGTACGCAGAAAGCAGAATCGGTTCGCCGCGGCGCCGAAGACCGGCGGAGCGCGCAGTATCCCATGACCCGGCTGCAGGAAGAACGCGGCGTGCTGATCGTGGACAGGACCTCAGCCTCCACCCTTCGCTACAACACGCACCCCTGGGACTTTGAGCCCAGGACCCGCTGGACTTCCCCGCAGATCGCGGATTTTTTTATCCAGCTCTCCAAGGACTCGGGTAAGCCCGCTGCGGAACTCACCAGGGATGATTTCCTGAAAGGCCGTGATTCTGACGTCGCCTGGGTCGCCGCCAACAGAAAGACCAGCCTCGCCGCCCTTCTCGAGAATGGTTCATGGAACCAGCTCCGCAAAAAAGTCGTGCAGCAGCTTCGGGCCAATATCACCGCTTCGCAGGACGTCGCCAAAAGGCTTGGTCTGAAAAAAGGCGCGCCGGTCACTATCATCAACCCGCACCTGGACGACGAGTACCTCGCGATGCGCGACGTCATCGAGGACTTCGCGGCGGGCGGCCACCCGATCTCGGTTTACTACACGGCCAAAGGCTACACGGCCGTGCACACGCGCCACGCCTTGTCCGCCCTTTACACCCTGTCTTCTCTGAACGGCCTGGATTGGGCGGAGCTTAGCCTCGCGGCCCAGAGCCCCGAGGAATTCGCAGCCGCTGAAGAAAAGTATCTCCGCCGGCTGGCGCTTATCGCCGAGGGCGGTCAGAACCTTCACGCCGACCCGAACAATTACGACGTCTGGGCGGAAATGAGCAAGGAGGAACAAGTCCTTCGCGCCAAGCTGCTTCAGCTCCGGCTCAACCAGAGAATGAGCGGCAAGCTCAAATCCCCAAAACAGGTCAGGGCCCTGTTCGAGACTTTCGAATTCGTCGAAAACGCCAAGCCGAGATGGGGAAGCCGCGACCTGGCGATCGTGCAGGACATCAAGGTTTTCCTCCGTTTCAACGAAGCGCAGACCGCGCTCATGAGCCTGGGCGTTGCCTACGAAAGCATCCACTATCCTTTCGACGCCACGTGGTACGGCCCGGTCCGTGCGGGCACCGCCACCACGAGCGACATCGACAAAATTAAGGGTGCGCTGCGCGAAACGAACCCCGCGCTCGTCATCGTCAACGGCGAGGGCTTCGCCGATTTCCAGGCCCATTCGACGACCCAGGTTTCGACCCTGGCCGCACTCCGCGGCCTGCAGGCCGAAGGGCTGAGCCCGAAAATCCTTTATTACCGCGGCGTATGGGACCGCACCGCCACAAACGCCAGCCCCACTCAGCTCAGCGTGACTTTCGAGGAGAGTGCCCTGCGGGCGATGGACCGCCGCTTCCGCCAGCATTATCCGTCCCAGTCTCCTCCTCCAGTTCCGGATTCCAGCCTGCCGGGCTCTGAACATTTTTCAAACGAAGTCATTGCCAACGCGATCAAGACCCGGCAGGAGCTCACGGCCCTTGCCGGAAAAGTTTCTGGAAACGTTTTCGGCGTGCTGAATTTCGATTTCATTCCTTCGCTGGCTTCCGAAGAGGCGCGCAAACCGGTCGACGCGTTTATTTCCGAGCTCGATGAAGTCCGCGATGCGGTCAGGCGCGCTTCCGGCGAATCCGTCAACGGCCCGGTGCCTTCCGCGCAGCTCAACAGGACAAACGTTAAAACCATTCTTTCCGTCCTCCGTAGGGGAGGTCTGGAAGCCGAAGACGTTTTCTCCGCCTTCGATCTCGAAGCTACGGGATTTTCGAAACTTCGCTCTGAAATGCGCGTCCGCGGAGCGGCAGAAGCGGGCCTCACAGGCCTTGCAGCCTCCTACACCGATGTGATCGCCGCGCCCTTGCGCCGTTCTGAAATACGCCAGGCCATCGATGAAATTTCCCCCGAGCTTCGCGAATATACCGAAGTCAACCGCACCATGGAAGCGGGTCTGCACCGCGCGCTGCTGAACAAGCTGCCGGAGTCCGTGAGGGGCTACATCGCCCAGCTGACCATGACCGGCGGCCTGGGTGCGCTGGAGCACGATTATCCGGATGCGGTCGCCAAGACCGGGATGAGCGTCGTCTCCATCAATCCGCTTTACTATTACAAGATCAAGGGTATTACGCACGATCTGCCGGAAGATATCAAGACAGGCCAGAGGGAGCTCGGGGATTACCTGCTCGATGCGCTCGAGCCCACGGGCATTGAGTTTGATCTTTCTCTCAAAATGGGTGACGACTTCAAGCGCCAGGCCATGAAAGAAGGAAGCAAGGCCGTGAGCGTAATCGACAAGGACCTGAAAGTCGAGGTTTTGCAGACGCGCACTCCGGAAGGCACCGTACTTTATTACCTCGACGTTTATTACGAAGTCGAGAACGGCACTTCAGGGCCCAAAAAAGTCCGCGTATTCGACGAGGTCTATCCGGACGACGAAATGTGGCGAGATGTCCATATGGCCGTTTATTCACACGCCAGCCAGATGCTGGTCAAGGCGCTGCAGGGCCGCGGTCTCGCCAAAAAGAAACTGGCGTTCGTAGACAACGAAGTGTTCGTCAGCCTTCCGACCGCCATGTTCCCCGAAGCGCTGCATCTTCACATCAACCACACCGTGTTCCGCCCCGGGCTTTACCGGCCGCGCGCGGTTTCCTGGGAAATGCTCGGGCTTCCCTCCGCGCTTAAGAACACCAGGGGCATGATCACCGACGGCAAGATCAACCTGACGGAGGTCGTCGCCTGGTTTGTGGACATGATCATCGGCGTCAGCCAGGACCACGGCCGCGTACTCGGCGAAGACATTTTTGCCGCGCACCTTAACAAGGTAGAGACCATCAACGAAGGAAGCGTCCGCAGCACCAATGGCACTCTCCGCGAACAGTGGCAGGCTCCGGAAAAACGCCTTTTGATCAATCACTACAAAAAAGCTCTCGGTCTGGAAGACGCGCCCGACGAGGTGTTTTTCGCCGAACTGGACAAGCGCCCAGAGATGCTCGACGAATTCCAGCGGCGCGCCGAATATATCAACGCGGTTTATGCCTACGAACTTCTGAAATGGCTCAAAGAAGACCAGGGACAGGCGCTTTGGTACGACGAAATGCTGGCGGCGCTTTCCGATATCCCTCGCGCTGAGGAATCTGTCGATCATTTCGTGCTTATGGTTCGCAAAGCCGCGCATGACCCCTCACAGTGGGAACACCTGGGCGAGCACTCGCCGCATGCCGAACGCATACGAGACGCGGCGCTCGAATATCCGGTTGCGTCGAATCTCCGCCGCCAGGTGCCGTACAAGGGACCTGAAAAATGGCTTGAACTCATGCTTAAAAACCCCATGCTCGAAGCTTTTGAAGCTGCGGGCAAGGATGAAACCATCAAGGTTCTCGAACGGGCCCTCTGGGAAGATCCTAACCGCCGCCCGCAGCGGTTCTGGCGCGGGCCGAAGCCCGGTGAAAAAGGCGGGGAGTTCC
>CAZMMY010000102.1:0-6561 GCA_964567495.1 uncultured bacterium | reverse complement strand
CCCACGCGCTGTAAACCGGCTCGGGGAATTCAATGTCGTACTCCGCTTCGCTGCGGAAATTCCGCACGCGGATTTTCTCAAGCCCATGGGCCCGCTCGTAAATGATCATGTAATCACGGAATACGTCGATGCCTTCGAGTTTCACTTCCGCGCGGGCCGGGATGATTTCCTGCCAGTGCGAACGCGCAGGCTTTTCCACGGGCGCGCACATCAGCTTGAAGTTGACCGCATTCTCGTTGGTCACGATGTAAAACTTGCCTTCATGATGCTCTAAAGAGTATTCGATGTCGGGCCTGCGCGGCTCGATCAGCGTGAAATCTTTTTCCGGGTGGGACGCGTCGAGCACGCGGCACTCCGCCGTCACTTTACTGCTGAGATGCAGGACGAGAAAACGCTGGTCCTTGGTTTTATAAAAAGAAAGGAAGAAACGCTCGTCCAGCTCGTGGAAAATCTCCCTGTCTCCCGCGGGATCCTCGCCGAGGCGGTGGCGAAAAAGCTTGAACGGCCGTTTGGCTTCATCAAGCGTGCTGTAAAAAAGGGTCTTGCTGTCCGCAGCCCATTCCACGCCCGCGGCCATGTGCGGCATAACGTCGGGCAGAAGCGCGTTTGCGGCCAGCTCCTTAATGTAGAGCGTGTATGTTTCGGAGCCGGTTGTATCCACGGCATAGGCCAGGAGTTTCTGATCCGGGCTGATTTTCATGGCTCCGATACGGAAATAAGTGTGGCCCTTGGCCAGTTCGTTGCCGTCGAGAAGGATTTCCTCAGGCGCTTCCAGGTTTCCTTTTTTGCGGCACTGGATGGAGTACTGCTTCCCCTTTTCGGTGCGGGAGTAATAATAATAACCGCTGAAGCGCACAGGGACGGAAAGGTCGGTCTCCTTGATCCGTCCAAGGATTTCCTGATAAAGCTTTTCCTGCAGGGCCTCTGTGCCGCTCATGACCTGACGGGTAAATTCATTTTCCTGATTGAGATGTTCGATGACTTCGGGGTTTGAGCGGTCGCGCATCCAGAAATACGGGTCTTCAAGAACAAGACCGTGCGCGGAAATCTGATGGGGTATTTTCTTGGGCCTGGGAGGTTTTAATTCCTGCGTCATGGCCGGCAGCGTGAGGAAGCGGGGTTATTTCTTATCGTCGGAGCCGCCGCCGGTGGCGTCTTTGATGGCTTTCTTGAACTCACGGATGCCTTCGCCCAGGGCCTTGCCGATTTCGGGCAGGCGCTTGGCGCCGAACAGAAGAAGGACTACCAGAAGGATGATAATAATTTCCATAGGGCCGGGCATGTTCATAAAGCAAACCTCCAAAGATGGCTCATGCTAACAGAAAACACCGGGGCTGGCAATATAAACGCTGGCCTGGGCTGAATTTCCCGGCTTGCCGCCCCGTCTCACCAGACAACGGCTTTAAGAAATAGCTGAAAACGCCGACATTTGTGATAACATTAAATGGCTCGTTACCACAGTCCAATTCCAAGGAGGCTTCATGAAATCGCTTTACGGTAAAACCGCACTTTTCCTTCTTTCGGCTTTCCTGTTTCTTTTCAGCCGTCAGGCCATGGCCATGACGGTTTCCTATGAACAGAAAGTCTCCGTCAATAATAACGTCATCGCGACCGTCAAGGTCCTGACCAGGGACGAAACCATGCGGGCCGAGTCGGATTTTAACGGCATGAAGACCGTCATGTTCCGGAACCCCAAGGGCCTTTTCAGCTACCTCCCTTCGCAGAACATCGCGACCCAGATTCCGGCCTCTCTTGATCGTCCCAACCTTACGCGCGACATCCCCAAGTTCAAGAGCCTTCTGGATTCATACAAGGCTGAAAAAATCGGCGAGGAAAAATTCGGCGATTACGACTGCGAAGTGTACTCGTACACCGAGCCCATGCTGCAGAAGCCTGCCAAGGCGTGGCTGTGGAAGGAAAAATCGTTCCCGGTAAAAATCGAAGTGGACGCTCCGGAAGGAATGACCAGGATCGAGATCGTGAACATTAACTTCGCCCCCGCCGTCAACGACAAGGACTTCGAAGTCCCCGAAAGCGCCAAGATGGTCACCTTCAACGCCCCCGGCGCGCAGGGTGAAGGCGTGCCTCAGCGCCCCGGAGCCGCCGGCACCAAGCTCCCTGACCTGAAGGACGAGCAGAAGCGCATCGCCGAAGCCCAGAAGGCGGCGGAACAGGCCAAGAAAGATTTCGAAGCCGCGGCGCAGAAGAAAACCGCCTAGACCCGGAACTCCCGCTCTTTCGAGTCCAGGAACTTCATTTTTATTTCGCTGACTTTCCGTTCGATCTCGTTGAAGATCTTATAGACGTCCTGGGTGTCATACTCATAGTTCCTGCGGTTTGCGCAATTTCCCAGGATTTTCAGCTTCTTGAGGATTTCATTGGTTCGCGCGCTGGCCAGCCGTTTAAAGCGTTCGCGCGGAGTTTCTCCCGCAGGCCCTGCGGCCTCCAGGTCTTCAGCGTTTTCTCTGTTGTCCATGGCTTCTCCTTCCCTTTCAGGAAAGTTACCCCATGAAACGGAAATTCGCCAATCTGACCTAGGCGGCGCGCAGCCGCTTCCTGAGGATTTCCCGGGAGCGGCGTATCATATAGACAAGCTCTTCTATTTTGACTTGATGGTGTCTGGAGGGTCTTCGCGGGGCTCTCAAGCGGCCGCCCAGAAAGCCTACCCACCTGCGCAGGTCCCGTGCGGCGCCGGCAACTCTAAGGAACCGGATCTCATCCGACATGAAGCGCTCCTTTCAGTTACCTACTGATACGTTTATCGGCAGAGCGCTCTCAACTTGAACTGTTTTCCATTATTTTTTCGTAGCCTTCCTGGAAGGACGGATAGCTGAAAGAGTAACCCAGCGCTTTCAGCTTCGCGTTCGCGCAGCGCTTGCCCTGCGGCGCGCCCGGCCTGAAGCTGTACTTGCCTTCGATGCCGAGCTTGCCGGCCAGCCAGGGGCAGAACGTCGAACGGAGGACAGGTTCGTCATCGACACCCGTATAAATCTCCCCTGCCTGGCCCTTTTTGAACAGCACAGGCATGGCACGAACGATATCATCCACATGGATCATGTTCATCCATGCGTCCGCTTCTCCCGCCGCGGGCCAGATTCCGCCCTTTAGCGGCCTGATGCGGTTGCGGCCGGGGCCGTAAATTCCCGCGCACCGGAAGATAAGCGAAGGGTAGCCCGACTCCAGCACCTTGCGCTCCGCTTCCGCAAGAATCTTCCCTTTCGGAGAATCAGAATCAGGCGGCGAATTTTCGTCCACCCATGCGCCGTCTCTTTCCCGCCAGACCGAAGTACTGGAAATATAAACAATGAGGCTGGGCCGCTGCCGCTTTTCGAGAGAAGCCAGATAGTTTCCGATGCCGTCCAGGTAAAGCGCGCGGTAATCACTTTCCTCATGGCCTGACGGCGCGGGGGAAAGCACGATGAAATGTGCGGGAGGAATTTTAACCAGGTCTTCCGGGCGCGAGAGGTCGGCGGTCACGGGCGTGATGCCGGCGGCCTCGAATTCCGCCCGGCGAGAGCCGGAACGGGTTACGGCCCAGACTTTCTGTTTCTTTTCTTTAAAATATGCCGCGATGCGCGAGCCGGTGTAGCCTGCGCCCACTACCTGGACGTGATACATGCGGGCCCCTTCGCTCCGAAAGCGCTCAGGCTGGGCCGCGGGTTATAAAAATAAGGCCGCGGTTCATTTGTTTTTCGCCAGGAAGTTTTCGATGCGCGTGCATTCGTCGGCGCGCAGCTTGCGGTGCGCCTGAAGCCACTGGCCCAGGGTGTTGGTGGAAATCTGGAGCGTATTGGCGAGGCGCTTGTGGGACATGTTTTTCTTCTGTTTGTATTCCGCGAGTTTTCTGATCAGGTCTTCCTGGGACATTGAGTTCTCCGTTTTACTTCGCGGGCGAAGTCATTTCTTCCGCGCCGGCACTGCGATGGTTGAAAAGGCCGAGATGGCTGCTCCAGCAGGTCACAGAGCAGAATATAAAGCCCGTGCCTTTCTGCCTGCAGGTACTGACCGAACAGACATAATAAACCGCGTTGAAACCGATGGGATGCTTGCACACATTGCAGTTCTTCCAGACGGCATCGTCCATGACTACCCCTTAAAAGGTATTTTTTCTTTTTCGAAAATCTCGCGAATTCGCTCGCGAGCGTCGCCCTGGATTTCCACCACCCCAAACCCTTCGCGGATGGCCGCAGAACCGCCGGCGCCGCACTTCTGCTTAAGCATTTTCGCCAGCTCCTCGACAAAAGTCAGGTGCCTTGGCAGTTTATCGATCACGGTCACTGTCTTGCCCCCGCGCCCTGCCTTTTCAATCCTCAGGACGGCCGTAAATGGCCCGCCCGGCATCTTGATATTATCGCACACGCATTCCGGCACAAGCTTTTTGCACCGCGGGCATTTCTTATTGCGTTCGGGGTCTGTCGAATAGACCAGCTCAGAATCTTCCACAGGCCGCCAGCATCCCCTGCGCAAGCTCCGCGAACATATCCGCGAACTTCGGATGGTCCATCACGGTCGAGGCGCGGTAATAAGCCAGGCCTGTACGCTCGGCCTCCTGCTTTGCCTCGATATCAAGATCATAAAGGACCTCCGCGTTGTCGCAGAGGAAACCAACCGGAACAATCAGCACGGCGCGGTATTCTTTGCGGCGGATGTCTTCGAAAAGCGAAGTAACTTCCGGCTCCAGCCAGGGCTGACGCGGGCTGCCGCTGCGTGATTGATACGCGATATCCCAGTCGCGGATCGCGGTATCGATTGCCACAAGCCCGGCCGAGATCTTGAACTCGCCGCTGTAATTACATTTGCCCGCCATTTCCGACGGGATTGAATGCGCGGAGAAAATCGTAAAAAAAGATTTCTTTTCCATTTCGCTCATCTGCGCCGCGGCTTCACGCACCTTGTCCGCCTGCGCCTTGATGAAACCGGGATGATCGTGCCAGGCGGGCAGGTATTCGTACTGAATATCCTCTGCACCGGCGGCTTTTTTCCCGTCCTCCACACAGCGGATATATTTTTCGTAGCTTGCATCGGAGCGATGCGGCGCAAGGATCATGCCGATGCCCTTTTTGAGTCCGCGCTTTTTGATTTCCGACATCGTGTCTTTCATAAACGGGTGCCAATTGCGCATGCCCATGAACGCAGGAAGCGCGACGCCCCTTGTGTCAAGCGAGGCACGGATTCCCGCGAAAAGCCGGCGGGTGTATTCGTTGTACGGAGATGCTCCGCCTATGGCTTCATAATGGTGTTCCACTTCGGCAAGGCGCTCGGCCGGAATGGGAATGCCCCGGGTGACTTCCGCAAGAAAAGGTTTTACGTCTTCGGGTTTTTCCGGGCCTCCAAAGCCTATGAGAAGAATATGGTCGAAGTCTGTCATCAGTTCCTTTCCCGCCATGCGGCGAGGATCATGTCGGCAGTTTTCTCGGCGTGCAGGATGCAGTCAGGAATCCCTACGCCGCGATAAGCATTGCCTGTCAGATAGAGGCCCGGAATTGCTGCGGCCTTCTTAAAAATGGATTCGACTTTTCCGAGATGACCCACGTGATATTGCGGCATTGCTTTCAAAAGACGGCGCACAAGGCAGATTTCGGGTTCGGCCTTGATGCCCAGCATGTGTTCGACTTCGTGCATCGCAATTTTTTTAAGCTCCGGGTCTTCCAGCTCGGGCAGGCCGTGGTGAAAAGCGCCGCCCAGAAAAACGCGCAAAAGCGTTTTGCCCTCAGGGGCCCGGCCCTCAAACTTAAGCCCGGCAAAGGTGCAGCCCACTATTTTTCTTTTTTCTTCTGCGGGAACTACGAAACCGAACGCTCGCGGAATCTGGGGGATATTTTTGTCTGAATATGCCAGGTTCACGGTGGCTGCGGACTCATAAGGAATACTGTCCAGAAGCGCGGCAAGCCCGGGCTCGTCGTGGCGCAGCAGCCGCCCGGCTTCGTATGCAGGGACCGCAAGACAAACGCAGTCGGCTGTAACGGTCTCCCCTTGCTCTGAAACCAGGGTCCAGATTTCTCCCTTTCTCAAAGTTTTAATTTTAAACCCGGAACGGATGTCGACGCTTTTCAGGTTTGCCCGCAGGAGCCTTACCATTTCGTCCATTCCGTTCTTCATGGACAAAAACAGACTGGAGCGAGGTCCGCTGGCGGAGCGCTCCGCTTCCTTTTTTTTCCGGGCAAAAAGTGCGCGGGCCAAGCTCCCGTGCTCGAGTTCCATTTCGCGGAACCGCGGCATGGCAGCCTGAACGCTGAGCTGCTCAGGGTCCGCTGTGTAAATCCCCCCAATCATCGGCTGACCGATCTTTACCAGGGCTTCCTGTCCGAGGCGGCGGCGTATGAATCCAGCCACACTCTCGTCTTCAGCGGCCCGACGGGGCGGAACAAAGGGTTCCATGGCCATTCTTAACTTCCCTCCAAGGGAAACCCCGGGCAATTGAAGTAACGATTTTGCCGTAGTGGGAGATATAAGATAAAATCCATCAGGAATAGGGGACAATTTCCCAGAATTATAGATTAAACTTCTTCTATAGGCTGACTGTGTCCCAATAAAGTCGTTACTGACACCGGATTTGCTTCC
>CAZMMY010000101.1:0-6591 GCA_964567495.1 uncultured bacterium | reverse complement strand
GGCCGTCCGAGGTCAGGCCCTGCTCCTTCGCAAACTGGCGGAGGGCTTCCAGGAAATCATGCGGCAGTTTTTCGACCATCTTCTTCATGGCGTTTTCAAAGGCCTCGGTTGATTCAATGTAAGACCCGCCTTCGACGCCCTGGTTGGACTTCTTGCGGCGGAACCAGGCGCGGTTCTGGATGTCGGCCATTTCGCCGCGGGTGCGGCGGGCGATGCTCTGCCATTCGCTGCCGGCCGTCACTTCTGTTTCTACGCCGAGCTGCATGCCGATGGCTTCATGGGCCATGCTGACGATGGCCTGCAGCATCTTGACGTGGCGGTTCATGATGCGGCGGCCCTTCTCGGCGTTGATGTAGCGCATCAGGACCATGAACTGCGCGTCCATTTCGTCGACGGTCATGACGTATTTTTCATACATGGCCTGCGGCTCGTCTTTGGCGCGAGTGTCGTCCAGGTGTGTGAAATGAGCGTCTTCACCGCTGATGTAAACAACACGCAGGGGCTTGGGTTTGCCGGCCGGCACGCGGCGGTCGAAAGCGGCGCGGATACCTTCCTTGCCCATCAGTTTCTTGTTCACGCCCTTCACGTCGATGCCGAAGGTGTTGTACGTGCCGATCTGGTCGTAGAAGAGTTCGTCGCGAACAAAGTCAGAGTTCGTCAGCATGTGGATGACCGGGTGCCCGCCCAGCGCCTTGATAATGCTGCGGATCGGCAGGGTCATGGCTTTACCCTGCGCGGTCTGAATTTCAACGCTGATGCCGTGCAGCAGGGCCGCGCCGGAGAGCATCTGCACCCCGCGGTAAGTGAAGCCGGCCTTGGCATGGAGCAGCTGGGTCAGGTTCAGGCCGATAAAAATTTCCGAGAACGTCTCGCCCGAAATCGCGGCGCGTTCCAGCTTGTCCCGCTTAGCCGCCGCAACTGTCTGCATTTCCTTGGCCACGATGGCGCGGAAGGGTTTAGAGTTCTGGAACAGGCCGTTCATGCCGAGGAACGCCTTGTAGAACGCGTCCTTCTGCTCCTGGCTGAGTTTGTTTTCGTCTGTCGTATCGCTGTCGTCTTTGAGCTTGGGCCAGGCGGCGGTCAGGACCCGGTCGATTTCCCTGGCCACGAGCGCCATCAAGGCCTGGTCGGTTGCGGCGGAAGAGAGCTTCGCCGCGGAAATGTTCAGGATGTCCTTGCTGAACAATTTTGCCTGCAGCTCTTCCATGGCCTGCGTGTGCGCTTCCAATTCCGCGCCCTTATAAATTTCAGCCAGTTTTTCCTTACCCTTCACGACGAGCATGACGCCGAGGATGTAAGACAGACGGGTCATGGCTTTCTTGACCTTATCAGCCTCTCCGCGGACCTTGACCGTGTCGTTCTCGATCGCACGGAGCCCTTCAATGCCTTCGGCGCTCAGGCGATCGACGACTTCTTTATAGGTTTCTTTCGAGAGGCCCGCGTTGTCGAGCGCACCGGCCTTGATCATGTCCATCAGCATCTTGTGTGCGATCGTCTGGCCGCTCTGCCATACGCCGAGGTCACGTACCTCTTCACCCTTTAGTGTATATTTGTGGGTTTCTTTATATTTTTTGCTGCCGAGGTAAGCATCCAGCGCCTTCCTGGCCGCGTCGCGGGCGCGCCTGGCCATGACAGCGGCCTTCAGAGCTTTCTGGTGCGCCGCGGTAACGACCGCTCCCCTGGGCGCGGCGGCAAGCACAGCGTCAAGCGCCTGTTCAAAAGTGACCGTGCCAGAAACTTGAGCTTCCGCGTCCTTAATAGCGTCCGTAACTTCCTGATCGGCGCGGTCCGCATCGAAGCCGTAAACCGCCATAACTTCAGCGCGCGCCTTGTTGTATGCCGAGTTCGTCTTGTAGGATGCGTCTTCCAGGTCTTTCTTTTCCTTAATGTCGGCAGCGGTCACATAGGCCTTGGACAGGTCGGTGATTTCTCCGACCGTGGCGATTCTCTTGGCTTCCTCAGCCTGCTCGCTCAGAAGACGCTGGAGCGCGACCGCGCTGGCGCGGTTCAGAGCCGCGTTACCCACCACATTTTCATGAGCCGGGCCGTCGCCGATAGCCTGCTCAACCACTTCCGCGGCCGCCGGACCAGTCAGCGTGGTGGCCGCACGGCTCCTGCGGGTTATCGCCCACCGAAGATCGAGGTCCAGCCTGCTCAGCTCAACCTGAAGGGCCGGAGTTTTGCCGACCGCGCCGTTTACAGCGACGAAATCATCATAATTTTTCTGGGCGGCCGCCACATCGGCCGCGACCTTGAGATTACCTTCCCGGATCACGGCTTCAGCCGCTTCGCCAAGCTGTTTCTGAAGCGCCTTGAGTTCTTCAGCCAGCGGGCCGGCGGGAGAACGACCGTTGTCCGCGATGAACTTGGCCAGACGCGACTTGACCGCAAGATAAACCGCGCGGCGGGTATGGTACATGCCGCCCTCGACCGCATTGATCATCAGGTTCATCCAGACGTCCTGGGTGATATTTTCCGGGCGGCTCAAGAGCTCACCCCGGGTGGCGTATTTGATGTATTCAGCGCCCATTTCCATGAGGCGCTTCTCGATCGATTCGACCTGATCCTTCAGCCCGGCCAGCTTTTCCTTGAGCTTGGTGTCGGCCGGGTCGATCGCGGGATTTTTGGCCAGGAAATCGGCAAGCTCGGCGCGCGCGGCAGGCAGAGCCATGCGAAGGCCGTAAAATTCCTGGCTGATTTTGGCCGGGGTCAGGAGGCCGTAAGACGCCTTGTCGCGGGAGACTTCCTTGCTTTCTGTCACGCCATTGACCAGGTTCTGGATTTCCTGGGACTTCTCTTCCATCAGCTTTTTCTTGCCTTCAACGTCCTTGCGCAGGGCTTCAACGGTCGGGTCCTTCTCGTCCTTGGTCTTGCGACGCGCGCTTTCATACTGCTGGTTGGCGGACTGATAAGCGATGCGGGCCAGGCCCATTGCCTCCTGAGCGCGGCGGAATTCAGACAGCTGTTTCATGTAAGCGCTGTTAGGCACAAGATTTTCCGGCATGACCCAGCCGAGCGGGTTGGTTCCATCGATCAGGTCGACGTTGCTGGTAACAGCGCCTGCAGCATCGGTTTCCTGGTAGGTCAGGCGTTCCGCCATCTGGAGCTCGCCCTTATTATTGAAGGTGACTTTAAAGCCTTCGGTGATCAGGGTCATACCGCCGTCCGCATTCAGCACATAATCCTGGCCCGCAATCAGCTCAGGCACGAAGCTCTGATTGGGCGCAGCCGCCATAGTGCCGTCCTTGCGGATCACGACGTCGGACTTATCGTTCCCCTTGTTAAAGGTAAGAGTACGGTTACCTTCCGCGTCCACGCCGCTGACGCGCATGTAAGCGGCCATGCGGCCGTCCACGGTATAAATGTAGATACCGCCGTCGCCGGTGTTGTCCCAGGCGTAATGGTAAGTCTGGCCGTTAATATTGACCGTCCGGCCGGCCTTGTAGCCCATATGGCGTTCGCTGAGCGCCTTCTCAGGGTCGGCCATGAAATTCTCGGCTTCGCGCTGCTGCTGGCGGCGGGCGCGGGCTTCATCCCTTACACGGTACTGGCCCGCGAGTTCCATGATCGTGCGGCCCGTAAGCGCAAAGCGCACAAGCTGGCCGCCGGCCATAAGCTCGATTTCGTAGAACTGGTTCTGTTTCAGATTGCTGCTCGCCGACATGTTCCTCAGGAATTCGACGAACAGCGAAAGTTCGGAAGCCGACATGGCTTTTCGGGCACGGTTTAACTTGGCGGTTTCGGCTGCGGCGTCGAGCTTGGAAGCAAGCGGCCTGCCGACGATACGCACGGGCTGGGCTTCCTGAGCCAGCTGCAGCCGGTGCGCGCTATCGAGCATCTTGAAGTAATCCGACTGCGTAGCGCGGAAACCGGCATCGTCAAGCTTGCGGAACGCTTCCAGCAGAAGTTCGCGGTCCACAGGGTTCATCGCGGCAAAACGCTCGATGTCCATGCCGAGGATCAGGTCTTCATCTTCCCCGTGCTTGACGTGATTGGATTCGTGTTCATGTATGAAATCAAGCAGAGCCAGGATTTCACGCGGGCTCAGCTTGGCATTCACGAGAAGGTTCATATCCAGCACGATGGTCGTATTCGCGTAGTAAGCCGGGAACGTTGATCCTTCAACCAGCTTCATGCTGAATTTCTGCCCCTTGTTGCGGGCGGCCATGGCGCGGGCAAGGAGCCTGGCAATGCGGGAGTTCATGCCGATCGAGGCGAGGAAAGCGGCCAGCGAGTCGACTATTTCATTTTCACGCGCCTGCGCGGCCTTGGCTGCGGCGTCATAGGTCTTCTGGTCCATCCCCTTCGGGTCGAACGCGGTGCCGGTAAAATCGATCGAGATCACGCCGGTCGCGGCGTCGAACACCACATTACCCTTGGCGTCTTTCGGAGCGTTTCTGACGACCGCAGGAACTTTTCCGAGACGGCCCTTTACCTTGCCGCCGGAAACGGAAGCCTGAGTCACAATGGGCAGCGCGGCCTGCTGAAGCTGGTGGCCCCGGTTCAGGCGGGCTGCACGGCGGCGGCTGGCTCCGAGCCTGCGGGCATGGCGGCGGACTTCGGGGTCGCTCGTCAGGCCGGGCATCTTGAAGATCAGGTCTTCGGCGTTGTCCGCGTCGTCATTTTCAGCCTGAGCGATCTTTTCTTTTTCGCTGCGTTCTTCGGCGCCGGCCACGATGTAGACGCCATTGCCGGAAATCGTGACGTCTGCGGAATCGATCGCGCGTTCAACAAGGGCTTTACCGCTGCGGATGCTGACAATCAGCTCTTCGCGTTCTTCCCGGTTCAGGGTCGCGAGCTCCCCAGCGCCGGCAGTGACAAGGTCCACAGCGTCTTCCCGGACTTTCATGCCGACAATGAATTTATTCAGGGCCGAAAGAGGCTTGTCGATCGCACCGACAACGTTGACCGGCAGGCCGGTAACGGCGCGAAGCTTTTCCGCCATGGCCTTCAGCTTTTCAACGGCCGCGATCTGCTCACGGGGCGTGCGGCTCGAATTGCGGATAATGATGTATTCAGCGTTGAGCCTGTTGTACAGCGCTCGCGCCAGCAAATCCTTCATGCGCGGGTCAAGGCGCTTGAGCGCGCCGTTTTGCCCCATCACGGTCAGGATGTTGAGCGTGTCCTGCAGCGAAACCATCGAAGAGATCGTCATCGTGAACGCCAGGAACTCGATCAGAAGATCGTTCGACGTGTAAGAACGGCGGCCGGAGGCGCGGCGGAATCCGCGGGCTTCCTTCACCGCGGCGGCCACAAGCAGATCCGGTTTGGCGGCAAGGCCTTCCGTGATCCAGGCTGCAAAGATATCTCTCATGCGGCTGCGCGCCTGCTGGGCGGCCTGGCGGCGCTTGACCACGGCCGCGGACGGCGCCTTTTTGGCGGCCGGAGCTTCCGGCTGGTATTTTACGTACCGGCCGTTGACCATGACGAATTCGGTCAGCGGCGCATTGGGATCTGCGACGCTGCGGGCGAACATCCGGATCTCGGTGCGGCCGTCGACTTCAACGTTCCGGCTGTCGACGATCGTATAAAGAACGCCATCGTAAATGAACGCCATCGGCGCAGCCTCGGCTTCAGCTACACTGATGACAGGCTGAACCATAACGCCGGCCACAAGCTGGGTCAGCTCTTCAATCTGGCCTTTGATCATGTTATTTTCAAGGATCAGGTTCTGCATGTCCCAGCCGCTCAGGGCAGGGTCATTCAGCTTCCTGGCGTTCCGAAGAATACGGCGATGCAGGCCCTCGATCAGCTTTCTGACGTCCCCTGCGGTGCCGTTAAGTTCGACAAGCAGCTGGATTTTTTCCATACTCGGAGTTTCATCATCGTTGTACCGACGCACAAGGTCACGCAGGCGTGCGAGCATGCTCTCAGCGCGTTCCAGGATCGAGCGGCGGCTGACACGCGGGGCGCGTCTCTCGGCCCTCTCTTCGGTTTCCACGTCCGCTTCGGCTGCAACCCTGGAGTCCTCAACCGGCTCTTCCCTGACTTCAGTCCGGGCGTCCGGAGCTTTGACCGCTTCCCCTTCAAGCGCTTTCAGCTCGGCATCGATTTCACCCAGCTCGACGGCGATCGCGCCGCGGCGTTTCGCGTTGGCCTCCGCTTCTGAAGCCCGGCGCGACTTCTCCTGTTCGAGCTGTTCACGTTCGGTTTTATTGCTCTCCACGGCCTGGTCCCGCCGCGCAACCGCCTCCTCAAGCGAAGCTTGGAGTTGAGCCGGATCGTTTCCGGGCTTGCTGCGAATAATGCCGCGGCGAACCTTAAGCCGCTGCAGCTCTCCGCGATCCGCATCAAGCGCTTCATTGGCTCTGGCTGCGCGAGCATTGGCAGCATCCGCGTTTCTCTTCCGGCGCTCCAGCTGTTCCTTGCGAGCCTTGAGGGCCTCGACATCAACCGCAGGCGCGCCCGCGGGCTTTTCAGCGCGCGCGTTCCGCAGCTCTGCATTCACGGCGTCCACACCCACCGTCGTGCTGACATTTTTGCGCGCAAGCACTGTGGTTCTGGGATTTTCGCTGCGCTCCCGGGCGGCCCGGACTTCTTCCGAAACCGGTTTTTCAAGCTCTTCCAGCATGGCGATTCTTCGGGAAACGT
>CAZMMY010000100.1:0-6597 GCA_964567495.1 uncultured bacterium | reverse complement strand
AAAACTGTGACCGTGCTCGATGTCACAAAAGAAAAAGGTTACAAATTCCCCGAGATTGCCAAGGCTGAAGGGCTGAAATCGCTTGTTTCGGTCCCGATGATGGTCAAAAGCCGGGTGATCGGTGTGCTCAACTGTTATACCACCGTGGAGCGGGAATTTACGGAAGAAGAAATCCGCGTTCTTATGGGTGTCGCGAACCAGGCGGCCATGGCTATTGAAAATACCGAACTGCTGACTGAAAAGATCGCGGCAGTCGAGGCGCTTGAGGCGCGCAAACGGGTGGAACGCGCCAAGGGCATCCTCATGAAGCGCCACGGCCTGGGTGAAGAGGAAGTCTATCGCATGCTCCAGAAGCAGAGCATGGAGCAGAGACGCTCGCTCAAAGATATCGCGGAAGCCGTGATTCTCTCCGAACAGATTGCCAAATAACATGGGCAATCTTTCCCAATCGTAACTCCCTAGGGCGGCCGAATCCGGGTCTTCCTGCCTTAAATCCCGTTTCCCCGATTGCCCATCTTTATCAGCCTCCAGCATGCCCTTTTTTATAAGATATTTATCCATAGCGACTTATGGTTAATAAAAAATCTTTTGGAAGAGCTGATTTTTGAAGCTTTATTATCTTCATAATCTTGTCAAACTGCACAAACCTGTTACGGTTTAATCTAGGAGACTGATTATGGAGAAATTTTTGAGGACGCAGGAGGTCGCGAAAATCTGCCAGGTAGCGCAAGGCACGGTCATTCGCTGGATTAACGAGGGCCGCCTCCGCGCTTCGTCGACCATGGGCGGCCATAACCGCATACAAGCAAAAGATGTGGTCGAATTGCTGAAGAATATGAAGCTTCCGGTTCCGGCGCAGCTGCTGCCTGAAAGCGCGGAAAGCCCCAAACGAGTGCTTGTCGTCGACGACGAAGTCGAGATCCGTAAAATGATCCGCTGGATACTCGAGCGCGATTTCCCGGGTATCGAAGTCGAGGAAGCCGACGGCGGGTTCGTGGCCGGCTGGAAAACCCATTCTTTTAAACCCAATCTAGTCATTCTCGATTTAATGCTTCCCGGGCTCAATGGTTTTCAGGTCTGCGAATTCATCCGGCAGTTTGCAGAACTTGCCGACACAAAAATCCTCGCCATCAGCGGTCTTATTGATCCCGTCACGACCGAAAGAATACTGAAGCTCGGGGCGAATGATTTCGTCGCCAAACCGTTTATTCCCGAGAATTTCAGCGCACGTGTAGCGGCGCAGCTTTCGGGCAATGGAAACGACCTTCGCGGAGAGGCCGCCTGATGGAGATGAGATGACGAGCAAAGACAGCGTCAGGATTTTGGTCGTAGACGACGAAGCGGGCATGCGGGACATGCTGGCTCTTGAGCTGCGCGGCCGCGGCTATCAGGTCTCTCTAGCTGAAAACGGCGATGAGGCGCTTGCGCTTGTACGCCGCCAGCGTTTCGACCTTGTGGTCACGGACATGCAGATGCCTGGTATGGACGGCAATATGCTGCTGGAACAGATCAAGAAAATCGAGCCGCGGCTTGAAGTCATCATCATGACGGGCTACGGCACTGTCGAAGTCGCCGTGACGGCCATGAAGAACGGCGCGTTTGATTTTATTTTGAAGCCGTTCCACCTCGAAGAACTGAACGCCAAGATCGAAAAAGCCCTTGAGAAAAAAGACCTGAAAATGCTGGTGGCGCTTTATGAAGCCAGCAACGTCATTTTTTCCACCATTGAGCTGGACAAGCTGCTGAAAATTATCCTCGAGATGCTGCAGAACGTGCTGGGCGCCGATGAGGGCTCCATCATGCTGCTGGATGAGAGCCGGAAACTCCGGATTGCGGCCAGCCACAGCATTGACGGGGAAGAGGCCCGGCTGGTCCGTCTTGAAATCGGCGACCGCGTTGCCGGCCTCGTGGCCAAAGAAAAGCACGGCCGGCTTTTTGTGGGCGGCCTTGAAAAATACGACGAGTTCAAGGGGATTGCTTCCAAAGCAGGGATTCACTCTTCAATCGTCTGTCCGTTGCTGTGCCAGGACAGGCTGCTTGGCGTGCTTACGCTGAACAAGACCGGCAAGGGCGAGAATTTTACCCTTGCGGACCTTCAGAGCGCTTCTGTGTTCGCGTCGCAGGCGGCCCTGGCTATTCAGAATGCCAAGCTTTACGCCAACCTCCAGGACGCCTACAAAAAACTCGAACAGGCGCAGGAGGATCTGATCCGCTCCGAGAAGCTGGCCTCAATCGGCAGGCTGGTCGCAGGCGTGGCTCACGAACTGAACAATCCGCTGACTTCCGTGATCGGTTATTCCCAGCTGGCCCAGGACACATCTGACCTCAAGGAAATCCGCAGACAGCTTCCGATTATTTACACCGAAGCTCGCCGCTGCAGCAGTATTGTCAAAGACCTGCTTTTATTTGCCCGCAGGCACAAACCCGATTACCAGGCCGTGGACTCCGTGGTCCTGATCCGCGAAATCCTGAAGAGCATGTCGCTGGATCTGCAGAAGAAAAAAATCGCGGTGCAGGAAAATTTTTCTTCCAGCTCCATGATGATCGAAGCGGACCCGCACCTTTTGAAACAGGTCTTCGCCAACATCCTTACCAATGCGCACCAGGCGCTTGAAGAAGTCCAAAGGCAGCGGAGGATGGAGATTGCCGCGCGCCAGGAAAACGGCAGCGTTATCTTTTCGATCAAGGACAACGGGCCGGGCATACCGCAGGAAAACCTCCGGCGGATTTTCGACCCGTTCTACACAACCAAGGAAGTCGGAAAAGGCACGGGGCTTGGGCTGAGCCTTTCCTACGGCATCGTCAAAGAGCATGCGGGCAAGCTGACGGTCGAAAGCCAGCCGGGCAAAGAAACGGTTTTTATTATCGAGCTGCCGCTTAAAAGCCGGGAAGGCCTTCCGGCGCCGGCGCCCAAGAAAGCGGAGCCGGGCGGGCTGCGCATTCCCAAAGAGACACGCGTCCTTCTGGTTGAGGATGAGCCTGCTATCCGCAAGCTGATCCGCAGGCTGCTTAGCGAAGGCGGCGTTTCGCCTGAAGAGGCGGCGGATGGGGAAGCGGCGCTCGGCAAAATCCGGGAAGGCCGGTACGACCTGATCCTCTGCGATTACCGCATGCCGAAACTCAACGGCGTGAATTTTTTTGAAGAGGCGATCCGGCTCAAACCGGAGCTCGCGGGCCATTTTCTTTTTATTACGGGTTCCACAGAGTTTATGCACAATTTCGAAACCTTCTTCAAGGAGAACAGCCTGAATTGCCTGAACAAGCCGTTTACGCGCGATGAGTTCATCAGCCTGGTCAACCGAATGATGGAAAAGGGCAAAAATGGACATGATGGAAGGAAAGCGGCATGACGCCTAAAATTACCGTAAAAGTCGGCGCTGAGCTTGCTGAAATCGTTCCGGTTTTTTTGAAAAACAGGGTCAGCGACCTGCCTCTTTTAAAAAGCGCGATAGGGAAAGGCGACCGCGAGACTGTGCAGCGCCTCGGTCACATCATGAAAGGCGCGGGCGCAGGCTGCGGGTTTGAAGCCATCACTAAAATCGGCATTCGTATCGAAGAGGCCGCCAGAAAAGGCGAGCTGGAAAAAGCCCGCGTGGCTTTAAATGAGCTGGCCTCCTATCTTGAATCCATTGAGGTTGTGTATGAATGAAAGATTGCAGAATGCATTCATTTGAAAGGAAAAAGAAATGGCTCCCGAGAACAATCAAATCCATATTCTGGTAGTCGACGACGAAAAGGGAATACGGGACCTTTTGAACCTTGAGCTGACGACTGCCGGGTACAAGGTAACTGCGGCCGAAGACGGTCAGGACGCACTCGACTGGATCGAGAAAGAAAAATTTCATCTGGTCGTGACTGACATCATGATGCCGAAACTGGACGGCCTACAGCTTCTTGAAGCCATAAAAAACCGTGACGCCTATCTCGAAGTCATCGTGACCACGGGCTACGGGCAGGTGGAAAACGCCGTCAGCGCCATGAAAAAAGGCGCATACGATTTCATCCAGAAGCCCTATAGCACGGAGCAGATCCTGATCGTGGTGGAAAAAGCGCTGGAGAAAAGCCAGCTCAGGCGTACCCGCGACGCGGCCCTTGAGGCCTCGCGCGCCAAATCAGAATTTCTGGCGACCATGTCCCATGAAATCCGCACGCCGCTCAACGCAATCGTCGGCATGGCGGAACTGCTTTCAGAATCTCCGCTGAACAAAGAGCAGCAGGAATACGTCCGGATCCTGAAGCGCGGCGGCGACACCCTGCTTAGCCTGATCAACGACATTCTGGACCTTTCGAAAGTCGAGTCCGGCTGCCTGGAGCTGGAAGAAGTTCATTTCGAATTGGACGAATTTATGGAGAGGACCGTAGAGTTCATGGCCATGCGTGCTCACCAGAAGAGCCTTGAGCTGAACTACCGCAAGAGCCCGAATGTTCCGGATGCATTTCTTGGCGATTCAAACCGCCTGCGGCAGGTGATCATTAACCTGCTGGGCAACGCCATTAAGTTTACCGAACGGGGTGAGATTACCCTGACGGTGGAATGCACCGAACCGCCCAGAGCGGACCAGCAGTGCAAACTGCGCTTCTCGGTCCGTGACACCGGCATCGGAATCCCCACGGACAAAGTAAACCATGTTTTCAGCGCATTTACGCAGGTTGATTCTTCGACCACCCGCAAGTACGGCGGCACGGGGCTCGGCCTGAGTATCAGCCGCAAACTCGTCGAGCTGATGGGCGGCAAAATCTGGCTTGCCAGCAAGCTGGGCGAGGGCGCCACATTTTATTTTGAAATTCCGATCAGGGCTGTCGACAACACGCCCAAAGAGGAAGCTCCGCTGCCTGAAGTAGACCTTAAGAAAGTGAAAACTCTTGTTGTGGATGACAATGCGACCAACCGTTTCATTATTAAAGAAGCGCTCGCGGGCTGGGGAGTCATTGCCGGAGAAGCCGATAGCGGCCGCGGCTGTCTGATCGAGCTCGAACGCGCCAGCACCGCCGGCGCGCCGTATCACCTGATCCTGCTCGACTGCAGGATGCCGGAAATGGACGGCTTCCAGGTGGCCGAAATTATCAAGCACAATCCGCACCTTTCGCATTCGGTGATCATGATGCTGACCTCCGACAGCCGCCAGGGCGACATCGCGCGTTCGAAAGATCTGGGCCTGGTCGGGTACATGGTCAAGCCGGTCAAGCGAGTTGAGCTGTACGAAGCTATCAAGGCCGCGCTGGGGAAAGGTTCGGGCCTTAACCCGGGAGAAGGAAAAAAGAAAACCGAAAACGAGCAGCCGGTGGCGCGCCGTATTCTCCTTGTCGAAGATTCCGAAGACAACCGCATGCTGGTCCAGCTGTTTCTGAAAAAAGAACTGCATGAAATCGACTTTGCGGAAAACGGAGTGGTGGCAGTCCAGAAAGCTATGACCAGAAAATACGACGTCATCCTGATGGACATTAACATGCCCATCATGGATGGAATCCAGGCTTCGAAGGCCATCCGTGAATGGGAGAAAAACAGCGGACACAAGCCGGTTCCTATAGTGGCCCTGACAGCCAACGCTCTGAAGGAAGGCCTGCAGGAAACGCTTGATGCGGGCTGCAATGCGTACCTGACCAAACCCATCAAAAAGAACCTGCTTATAGAAACTATCGGTAAATATTCCCAGGGCCTGGCAGACAACGGCAAAGGGAGAGCGGCGGCATAGATGAAAACGCAGGGTGAAGGGCTCAAGGTTCTGATCATCGAGGATTCTCCGGACTGCGCCAGCCTGCTGAAGCTTATGCTCGACGGCATCAGGTTTTTTGGGCCTGTCACTATCGTGGGCAGCGGTGAAGAAGGCCGGAAGTTTCTCGAAGACGACGAAACGAAAACAGTCCCCGCTGAAGCGCTGCCGGACCTGATTTTTCTGGACCTGGGCCTGCCCGGGGAAGGCGGCCTTGAGACGCTCGACAAAATCAAGAGAAACCCTAAGCTGAGCTCGATCCCTGTCATCATCATAACGGCTTCAGACGACAAGGGCGACTGGATCAACAGCTATAAAAAAGGCAGCGCGTCCCTGGTGCGCAAGCCGTTTAACAGGGAATTACTGACAGAACTCCTGCAGCATATGGTCATGACCGGAAGCTTCAGAAAAAAGAATGGCTGAGAATAAAAGCGGGCTGAGGACACGCGCTCTTTCCCTCGCTATCCCGCTTTGGCTGGCAGCCATTGCTGTCGGCGAATACATGCTTTTGAACCACGAGAAAACACCGGGAACGCCGGCTGCCGCGCCCGCCGCCTTTCCGCCTGACGCCCTGACCTGGCAAAACAAAGGTTTCTCCCGGCCCCCCCGTTTGGTATCATAAGAGCCTCCCGCAGCCGCCAGCCGGTGCCGGTTCATACAAATATATGCAGACCAAGATTTCAAACATTCTGAAGTGGGTTGTGCCCTGCGCCCTTGCGGCCGCTTTCGCCCTTTTTCTGTTCCGCTGGCTGGATGAAAACCGCCAGCTGCGGCTCATGGTCGAACGCCTTTCCGCGGACTCACGCGTGGCCGAAGTTCTCGTAACCAAGAGCGAATTTGACGAAACGACCAAGGCGATTTACCCAGAAATTGCACTCTAATCTCG
>CAZMMY010000099.1:0-6736 GCA_964567495.1 uncultured bacterium | reverse complement strand
TCCGGAGGAGGCCGAAAGTCTTTGGACTTTTGCGGACAAGCGCGTCTGCGGAAACCATTTCCAGGAAAGCGAATTCCATACCGTGCTCGCGCGCAACCAGGCGGAAAGCGAGGTCAGTGCAGCCCGCCATAGGTGATTGGATAATACGGCTTTTTAAGGTGAGGGATTTCAGTTTGAGCATGGGATAAGTTTAAAGCGTAAAACAGGAATTTTAAAGCGGCGCTTTAGAACAGCGCGGTCGCGGCGTACTTTGCCGCGTTCCAGAACGGGGCCTGGTAAAAACCCGCCAGGATGATCAGGGCCATCAGGACCGTGATGATGGCTTTTGCGCTGGGGCAGAGCTCGATAGGGTCGGCGGAAGAAGGCTCTTCGAAATACATGGTCCTGACGACATTCAGGTAATAATAAAGCGAAACTGCAACGGCCACGGAACCCACCAGAGCGACCCATCCCAGACCGTTTTGAACGGCCGCTAGCAGCACAAGGAATTTGCCGAAGAAGCCCGCCAGCGGAGGAACGCCCGCTAATGAAAGAAGGGCCAGGAAGAAGGCGCCGGCCAGGAAAGGTGATTTTTTAGCAAGGCCGCGGAACGCATCGATCCGGTCGCTGTCCGCGTGCTTGGTCACCAGCGTGATGACCCAGAAAGCGCAAAGGTTCGTGATGGCATAAGCGATCAGGTAATAAAGCATGGACTGCACGCCGAACGCGCCGCCGGCGGCAGCGCCGATCAAGAGATAACCCGCGTGCCCAATTGAGGAATAACCGAAGAGGCGCTTGATATTGGTCTGCGCCAGCGCGCCCAAGTTTCCGTAAAGAAGGGTCATGACCGCAAGAATAGAGAAAAGCAGGGGCCTGTGGCCGTCGAAGGCCTGGAAAGAGGAGAACAGCAGCCGGAGCAGCAGGGCAAACCCCGCGGTTTTGGAAGCTACCGCCAGATAAGCTGTGACCGGTGCGGGAGCGCCTTCGTAAACGTCCGGCACCCACATCTGGAACGGGACCGCCGCGATCTTGAAGCCTATGCCCGAGATAATGAACAGCGTGCCCAGCAGCATCAGCGTGTTGTCGGGATGCCCCAGGAAGAATTCCTTGATACCCGGGAGCGAAGTCGTGCCCGATGCGAAGTAAATCAGCGCGATGCCGTAGACCATGAAAGCCGAAGCCAGCGAACCCATGATCAGGTACTTGATACCCGACTCGATCGAGGCCAGGCTGCGCTTCATGTAAGCGGCCAGGGCGTAGAGCGAAAGGGTGAAAGTCTCGAGCGTAATGAAAACAACCAGCAGGTCGTTCGAGGAAACCAGGAAGAACAGCGCGGTCAGCGAAGACCAGAGAATCAGGAAGAATTCGCTCGGGTTCTCGCTGCGGCCTTTGAAGAACTTGCCGCACATGGGCACGATGGCAAGCATGGCCGCGGCGAAGAAGGCCTTGAAGAACACTGCCATCGGGTCGGTCAGGAACATACCGTTGAAAGCAGAGCCTGTTCTGTTCGCGTAAAGGATCACACCGCCGAGGGCCAGCACAGCGCCAAGCAGTGGCGCGATAATGGAAACATTCGCTTTGGCTTTTCCACGGAGGATTTCCGCGAACATCATGACCACCAGGATGCCGGATACAATAAATTCGGGAAACAGCATGGCCAGGTCGCGGGTCATGACGCTGCCCCCGCGGTAAGCGTCAGAACGGCCGGCTTGATGATCCTGAGCAGCGTCTGGGGCCAGAAGCCCACTAGCATGAGAGCGCCCAGCAGAAGAACGAACGGAAAGCGTTCAGCCAGCGTTCTGGCGTCCTTCAAATGCGCCCACTTGGGATTAGCCGGACCGAAGCACATGCTTTGCACGGCGCGCAGAAGGTAGATCGAAGTAATGAGCACGCCGAACACGGCAAGGCCGACCACGACGGGATAAGAATTCCAGGAGCCGATAAAGATCAGCAGCTCGGAAACAAAGTTGGAAAAACCGGGAAGACCAAGCGAGGCCATGCAGGCCATAACAAAGCAGATTGCGATAAAGGGCATTTGGCGTCCCAGTCCGCCGAAATCCTTGATGCCGCGATAATGCGAAGGTTCATAAAGAAAGCCGATTACGGCGAAGGTAGCTGCCGCCATAACGCCGTGTGAGAACATCAGGAGCACGGTGCCTGAAAGAGAAGTCGGGGTCATGGCCGCGATGCCCAGCAGGATGTAGCCCATGTGACTGACGCTGGAAAAACCGATCATGAATTTCAGGTCCTGCTGTTTGATTGCGGCGTAGCCGGCGTAAAGAATGCCGATACCTGAAAGAATAGCGAGAACCTGGCCCCACGCCAGAGTGCCCGCAGGCAGCAGGCCGACCGCGAGACGGAGAATCAGGTAAGGGCCGATTTTTTTCAGCACGCCCGCATGGACCATGGAGACCGCGGTCGGAGCGGCCGCATAACCGATCGGCGACCAGCTGTGCAGAGGCCAGAGAGACGCGATCACGCCGAAGCCGACCAGAAAAAGACCTGCCACGGTTTTCTGAAAATGCGGGTCGAGAGGCTTTGCGGCAAGAGCTGCGCGGACTTCCTCGAGGCCGAAGCCCGCCATACCGGTTTCGCGGTACAAGAGCATGATACCGAAGAGCGTGAGCACCGCGCCCGTGGTGATGAAAAGGGTCAGCTTCATGGCACCGTAAGCCGGAGTCAGCGTTTTGCCGCCGCTGGTCGAACGGCTGCCCCACATGCCGATCATCGGATAAAGCGGAATAAGTGTCATTTCATAAAACAGATACAGGAAGAAGATGTCCGTGACCGTGAACACACCGTAAATCGCGCTGGTCAGCACCAGATAGAAGAAGAGGTATTTCTTCATACCTTCCTTCGGCCAGCAGGAAACAAATGCGCCGGCGAATGAAACCAGGCCCTGCAGAATGCAAAGGGTCATGTTGATGCCGTCCAGGCCCGCGCTGTAGCGGATTCCCAGATCCGGCAGCCAGGTGAAGCTGACAGCGTACTGATAGCCTGCGGCGGAAGAATCAAACCTGGAGTAAAGGAAAAGAGTCAGCGCGAAGCAAACGCCGGTGGAAACGAGGGTCAGCGCTTTAAGCGCGCCTTCGTTGTTTTTAGGCGTGAAAAGGGTCAGCAGCGCGGCGATCAGGGGAATGGCGGGCAGCAGAAGAAGGATCATGGACGCCCCCACAGGATGACGCAGTAAACAATGACCGTGAGCCCTGCGGCAAAGCACAGGGCGTAAAACTGGACGACGCCGGTCTGAAAGCTGCGCACGGCATCGCCGATTTTACGGGTCAATTTTGCCGTGCCGTTCGCGAAAGCTTCGACCACAACGGAACGTTCGAAAAGGTCGGAAATCTTCGCGATGTTTTCCTGAATACCCTTGATTACAACGTTGTCGTAAAAATCATCGAAGAAATATTTCTTTTCCAGAACCGCGGCCGCGCCGGAAGCCGGCGTTGAAGTCTTTCTGGTCCGATAAAGGAGAAAAGCCAGGGCCGAGCCCAGCAGGACGAAGCCGATCGAAAGCATGGTGATGAAATGCGCGGCTTCATGATGGCCGCCGTGTTCACCGTGGTGGCCATGTGCCGCGGGCAGCAGGCCTTTGACCGGCAGGAAACCGCCGATGGCGGAGAAAACCGCGAGGATGATCAAAGGCAGCGTGATGGCGATACCGGATTCGTGCGCGTGGCCCGAATCCGACGATTCGTGCAGGCTTGCTGGAGCTTGACGCTCCAGTCTTTGCTCGCCGTGGTCGTGATGGCCGTGCGCATGCTCGCGCTTCCGGAACCAGATGATGGTGCACAGGCGCGCCATGTAAAAAGAAGTGAAGAACACGACGCTGACCGCGAGCCAAAACAGGGGTTTCGAAGCGCCGTGCGCAGCGGCCAGGACTTCTTCTTTACTGAAGAAACCGCTGAGCGGAGGAACGCCCATCAACGCCAGTGTACCGAGCAGGAACGTAATGCTGGTTACCGGCATTTTCTTAATTAAACCTTCTTCCATTTCCCAGATGTCCTGGGTATGCATGGCGTGGATCAGGCTTGCGGAGCCGAGGAACAGAAGCGCCTTGAAAAACGCGTGCGTCGTCAGGTGGTACATGCCGGCTTCGGGGCTGCCGAGGCCGAGCGCCATAACCATATAGCCGAGCTGGCTCAGCGTTGAATAAGCCAGTACTTTTTTGACGTCGTTCTGCACGACCGCGATGGTGCCCGCGAGAAGGGCCGTGATGCCGCCGGTCCAGGCAATGATCTGCATGGCGTCATGGCTGGCGGAGAAAACAAAGAACAGGCGCGCGAGAAGGAATACGCCGGCCGCCACCATGGTCGCGGCGTGAATCAGCGCGCTGACGGGCGTGGGGCCTTCCATGGCATCCGGCAGCCAGACGTGAAGGGGAACCTGCGCCGATTTGCCCATAACACCCATGAAAATCAGGAGCGAAATCGCGGTCATGACACCGGCCGGAATCGCGGCCGAGGCGAAGTGCTGTTCGATGCCCAGAAAATTAAAAGTGGGGAACCCGGCCTTGGCCAGGAAGCTGAAAAGGATCAGGATGCCGATCATCATGCCTACGTCGCCCACGCGCGTGGTCAGGAAGGCTTTCTTGCCCGCGGTCGCGGCCGAGGGCTTTTCGAACCAGAAGCCGATCAGCAGGTAGGAGGAAAGGCCCACCAGCTCCCAGAAGATGAAAATCTGGATCAGGTTGTTGGAAAGAACAATGCCCAGCATGGAAAACGCGAACAGCGAAAGCGACGAGAAGAAACGGGCATAGCCCTTGTCGCCGGACATATAAGAGGTCGAGAAAAGGAAGATCAGGGTGCCGATGCCGGTCACGATACCCAGCATCAGGAGCGTCATATTGTTGATCAGGACGCCGAACTCGACCTTGAAACCTTCGAGCGGAAGCCAGGCGATGGAGGATTCATACGGGGTCTTCTGCAGGCCGCCTTTGGAAAACTCCATGAACAGCAGGCAGGTCAGCGCAAATGTTGCCAGCATGCCGAGGGCGGCAAGAATACCCGCCGCTTTCGGCCGGTTAATAAGAAACAGCGCGATGAACGCTGAAACAATAAACGGAATCCAGAGAATCCACCACGCGTAGGTCGTCATATCAACCCTTTAGCCACTTGATTTCGAAGGTGTCGACCGATTCGCTCTTGCGGAACAGCAGGACCGCGAGGGCCAGGCCGACCGCGACTTCCGCGGCCGCCACAACCATGACGAAAAACGCCGTGACCTGCCCGGCTGCGTTGCCGTGCAGGGCCGAGCCCGCGATCAGCGCGAGGTTGGCGGCGTTCAGCATGATTTCGACGGAAAGAAGAATCAAAAGAAGATTGCGGCGGATCAGGATGCCCAGCAGCCCGATGGCGAACAGCAGGCCGGAAAGAATCAGCGCGTGAAGAGGGGGAATCATGCCGGGTCCTCTTTCTTGGCCAGGCCCACTGCGGCGAACACGCCGATCAGAAGCAGGAGCGAGGTCAGTTCGAACGGAAGAATGTAATTGCGGAAAAGCTCCAGGCCGAAGTTTTCGGTCTGGCCGGAGAAACCCGAGCTCTGGACCAGGTCGACGCGGTTCAGCAGATAAATCAGAAGGCCCAGGAAAGCGGCGGCTGTAATGCCCGAAAGAAGAATGTGTCCCTTGTTAAAGCGGCCGAAAACCGGAACTTCTTTCGCTCCCGTGCCCTGAAGCATGATCACGAACAGGAAAAGTACTAGGACAGCGCCCGCGTAAACGATGATGTGGACCATGGCCACAAAATAAGCGCCAAGAAGCAGGTAAACAACGGCAAGGCCGAACATTCCCGCTACAAGGGAGAGAAGAGCGCGCGTAGGCTTGGGCGTCAGGACGACGGCCGCAGCGCAGATGAGAGCGAGCCCGCCAAAGACATAAAATAGAAAACCGGTCATGCTTTAAAACCTGAACTTAAGTTGTTTATGAGCCTTGTTTAAGGGGCGTAAAGAAGAAGCAGGATTATACCCGAGGGGGGGCAAAACGTCCAGAGCGGGTTTCATAAGCAGATTGAGAGTCAAAGGAGGCTGAGAGGCGCGGATGCCAAGGAGTGCGAAGCCGCCAGTGTCCAGGGGCTTCGCCTGTGGAGAGCGGCGCCGGCCAGCCGATGGCTATCCGTTACCGGCCTGGAAATGCTTATGAAATTCGTTCTAAGGGAGGTTTTTAGGCCCGGGGGGCGAAAGAAACGGTCAGAAACGTGGCCTGGTTATGTGCCACTTCAAAGAAGCCGGGACCTATGGTGAACTTCTTTTCCGCGCCGCCCGGTTCCCGGATTTCCAGCCTGCCGCCCGGGGAAGAGGCCACATAGGGGGCGTGGTTGGCCAGCACCCCTACAAAACCATCCTCGGCCGGGAGGAGGGCATGCACCGCTTCTCCCTCGAAAGCTGGCCCCTGGGGCGTCAGGATCCTGATGCTGTACGTAGACGGCATTATTTTGCGCCCGCCGCCTGCATTTTCTCATAATTAGCCACGACGTCTTCGATGGCGCCGGCCATATAGAACGCCTGCTCGGGGATATGGTCGAACTCGCCTGCGGCCACGCGCTTGAAGCTCTGGATCGTGTCCTTCAGGCGGACGTACTTGCCCTTGAAGCCGGTGAAGACTTCGGCCACGTTGAACGGCTGGGACAGGAAGCGCTCCAGTTTACGGGCGCGCATGACCAGCTGTTTGTCTTCGGCGGAAAGTTCGTTGATACCCAGAATCGCGATAATGTCGCGCAGGTCCTTGTAGCGCTGGAGGATTCGCTGCACTTCGCGGGCG
>CAZMMY010000098.1:0-6795 GCA_964567495.1 uncultured bacterium | reverse complement strand
ACGCCGCGTCCTCGGGCCGGACGAGGCGGTACGAGCCGCCCTTCTCGTTGAGGAGAGGCATGTAAAGGGCTTTACCATCTGCCATGGCGGAAATATTGCGCGGGAGAAAAGAATCCAGGAATGCCGTTGTGCCGGGCCCCTCGAAATAGAATTTTCCCATGTGGGAGATATCGAACACGCCGGCGCGGGTGCGCACAGCCTCATGCTCTTCGAGGATACTGGTGTAATAAAGAGGGACTTCCCAGTCGCCGAATGCGCCCAGTTTGGCCCCGCGGGAGACATGCTGTTCGTGAAGAGGAAGACGGCGCATTTCTGAAGCAGGCACGACCATAAAGACGGTTTAAAACCTTCGATTTATACGGAAATTAAGGCATTCTGGTACAGAGGGGTATTATAGAGGCAGGGCCTTAAAAAGCAATCTGAAAAACCGCCGGAAACGCGTTAGAAAGTCGCGAAAAACCACTCGCGGGCAGTGGACAGCGTGCGCTGCACAAAGCCCTGGCTCACTGCGTATTTCTTTTGGTCAGGTTCCTGGTTGGAGAGCCAGCGAAACATGCCCAGCGCGCCGGCAAGTGCGGGGTCCATGAGAATTTCCTGCGGCGCCTCGACCTTTTTAGTCACGCCGGTACGGGCAGGCTGTTCAAAGCTCTGGTGGAGAAAATCCAGAAACCCGTCGGCGGCCGCAGCGCTCCCTGTAAAAACATAATGCGGGTGCTGCATATGGTGTTCCCTTCCGAACGCGCGCGCCTGCTCAAGAACCTCGCCAAGCCAGGCCTTCGAGAAACCGCGGAACTTCTCCTGAAAGTCACGGCGCTTGATCGAGTGATGGCCCTTGCCGTTGCGCTCCACCAGAGGGATTAGCTCCTCGGTGAATTCCTCCGCGGGCATCCAGGAGCCATAGGCCTCTTTCACTTTAAATGCATCATGAAGGTCGATCTGCCATTCCTGCGCCATCTGGCGGCTGAGCGCGCCCGCACCCGCAGGCACGGACTTGGAGGCTGTCAGGTTGCCGTCTTTCCACAAGACCATCTGCAGCGCGTCTTCCGCTATATCGACCAACAGAACGCCCTCTTCTTTTTCCTGGTCGCTCAGCACGGCTTCGGAAAGTGTCAGCGTTTTCGGGTAATAGCCCTGCACGCGGACGTCCGCGGCCTCGAAAACACGTGAAATGTTTTTGAAGTCCTGGAAATTCATGGTGTGGATCTTAAGCTGCACGCCGAGGCGGTAGGCTTCGAGGCCCAAAGGATTCTGCACACCTTCGAGATCGTTAACAAGAAAGGATTCCGGGATGGCCTGGAGCACGAATTCGGACAGCGGCAGGGTGGCAACAGAGCGGGTCTGGTCGACAACGGAACGTACTTCCTGCACCGTCACGGCGCGCTGCTGGCCCTGATAATACTGAGAGCTGGAAAAGGTATACGTGCGAAGCTTGGAATTCGCGAGCACGACGCAGGCCGAGATCTCTTCTTCCTTGGCCGCGGCTGCCGGAAAAAGGGTTTCGTTCAGGGCTTCGATCGAGCGGATAGCCCGGTCGAGATCGGTCACAAGACCGTTTTCGAAGCCTTCCGGCTCACGCCTGATGGTAAAACGCTCCACCTTTGCGACGCCGCCTTCGGCCTTGCCGGCAAACGCGGCAATCATCTGATTCGCGACGTAGTAAACTACCGTGGAGCGGTTTTCCCTTTCAGGGCTCATGCAATCACCTTTTCCTTTTTACGATAACGTTGTCAAATTGGAGGTCGACGTATTCGATCTTGGAGCGCTCTTCCCGCTTCAGCAGCGGAACGATTTTTTCGAGGGACTTCAAAGTCTCGAGCGGCCTGCGGCCAAGGCGGATCTGGGGTCCGTCGCCAAGCGTCATATTGACGCTGCCGAGGCGGTCGATGCCGATGCGCGAAACAGGTTCGTATTTAATGAACTCGACTTCCTCGAGTTTTTTTATGAAAGCTGCGGCGTCGTTGAAACCGCGGACTTCGAGGCGCGCGCCCATTTTAGGTTCGCGGATGCCGGTTTCGAAAGCTTCGATCATAGGGCCGGAAGCGCTCTTCGCTGGAATGACGCTCAGAATCACGCCGTCCGAAGAAATCAGCCCGCACGGGCCCTGGGGCGCGAGCTGAATGCACGCGATAGGCTGGCGGCGCACGATTTCTATCGAAAGCTTCGCTGGAAGCTGTTTGGTCACAAGCGCGCTTTGGATGCCCGGGTCCTTTTCAAGCGATTTGGAAATTGAGGCCAGGTCGGCCGACATGATGCTCTTGCCCATCCACTTGTTCTCGATCAGCTGGCGCTGTTCGGGAAGAAGCGCGTCGGACGGACTTACGCTGATCGCCTGAATGGAAAGATTCGGGTCGGCATAAAGCGCGTCGCGCACGCCGATGAAAAGCCCCCCGAACGCGGCGCCGAGCGCCACAACTGGAAGAAGCCTGAAACAAACCTTGAAAGCGGCGCCGAAGAAAGAAAAAAATCCTCCGCCTTTCCCGCTTTTTTTCTGACTGCGTTTCTTTTTACCCATTTTTATTTCCCCTTCCGCCGCACCGCGAATTCAACGAGGCGCGCGCATAAATCTTCAAACGAGATTCCGCCGGCGCGCGCCGCTTTTGGCAGCAGGCTCAGCTCCGTAAAACCCGGAATGGAGTTGGCCTCGAGCACAAAGGGATTTCCTTTTTCATCCACCATCATATCGATACGGGAAAAATCTCTCAAGCCCAAAGCTTTGTGAACAGCCAATCCGGTCCTTTGCAGCTTTGCTGCAAGAGCCTTTGGAATCCGCGCCGGGACCTTGTAGACCGTCATGCCCTTGGTGTATTTGGCCCGGTAATCGTAAAAAGAACGTTTGGGGCACAGTTCGATGACCGGCAGCGCTTTCGCTCCCAGTATGCCCACGGTAAACTCCCTGCCCCGGATTTTTTCCTCGACAAGCAGGCGGCCGAACCGCTTGACCGACTTCCTTAATTTTTCGGCGTTTTGGGCCAAATCTTCAATCTCGAAGACGCCAACGCTGGAGCCTTCCGCAACAGGCTTGGCAAAAAGCGGAAATGTAAGTTTTGATAGCTTCCTTTTCCAGTTCGGGCTGGGAACAACCACACCGCGAGGGGTCGGGATTCCTTTTTTCTCGAAAACTTTTTTAGAAAGAACCTTGTCGAAAGCGGTGAAACTGGCTTTGGCGCCGGAACCTATGTACGGGACTCCGAGCTGCTCGAGCTTTCTCTGCATCACGCCGTCCTCCCCGCCGGTTCCATGGAGGGCAAGAAAAATGACGTCGGACTCGCGCAGGGGTTTCTGGATCCGGCTCCAGTGCTTGGGGTCGAGGCTGCGCGCATTAAAACCGGCACGCTTCAGGCCGGCGAGGACAGCCCTGCCGGAACGGAGGGAAACAGCGCGCTCGGAGGAGGTTCCACCGCACAGCACGCTGACGCGAACGTTTTTGTTAGTTGTTCCTGACGATTTTAACTTCTGTTTCGAGGAGTATGCCCGTGGCATCAAAAACCGCTTTTTGAATTTTCTCAATCAGTTGCACAATGTCCGAACTTTTTGCCTGACCGGCGTTGATAATATAATTACCGTGTTTCGGAGAAACCATGGCCCCGCCGATACGAGTCCCTTTAAGGCCGAGCTGGTCCACCAGCTTGCCTGCAGAAGGCGTGGGAGCTTCGGGGTTTTTAAAAATAGACCCGGAGCTGGGGTTTTTCGTGTCCTGCTTGGTGTTCCGGTAATCAAAGTTGGCCTTGATTTCCTTCTGGATGTCCTCGGGCTGGCGCTTCCGCAGCCGGAAAGTTCCGGAAAGGACGATCTTTTTCCCCAGATTTGAATGGCGGTAGCCGAATTCCAGGTCCTTGCGCTGAAGAGTCTGTTTTTTCAGGTTTTCATCCAGGACCGTGACTTCTTCCACCAAGTCGCCGATTTCATTCATCTGCCCGGGAAAACGGCTGAACCCCGCGTTCATCGCCAGCCCGCCGCCGACACTGCCGGGAATGTTGCAGAGAAACTCCGCGCCGCCCAGCCCTTTCTCACGGCACGCGACCACGAGTTTGTAAAGGTGGATGCCTGCGGAAGCGGTCACAAGCGGCTGCTCGGGATCAAACACAATCTTGTCCTGCTCATAATGGATCATGCTGACGACGAGCCCATTGTAGCCTTCATCCGGAAATATAACGTTGGAGCCTCTGCCTAAAATGAAAACCGGTAGTTTTTCCTGGCGGGCGTGTTCGACCAGCTCGATGAGCTCTTCTTCAGTGGAGGGTTCGGCGAAGTACTTCGCGGGGCCCCCGACCTGCATGGTCGAGATTCCCGCGAGGGAAACATCAGGCCGGAGCAAGGTTTTTATATCGGTTCGCAAGCTCATCTGCGAGTTCTCCTATGTCTCCGGCGCCGATGAACGCGATAACGCCGTTCAGCCCCTGCCGCGCGGCGAGGTCTTTAAGGATCTGGTCCTTGCGAAGCACGCGCACGGACGGATGCCCGCTGGCCACGGCCTCATCGTAAACGCACTGCACGCTGACGTTGTCTGCGTTGGCTTCCCCCGCTCCGTAAATGTCGGTCAGGATCAATTCGTCCGCGTCGCCGAAAGCGCGGCCGAAGTCCCTCGAAAAATATTTAGTGCGGCTATAACGGTGCGGCTGGAAAACCACAGTCAGTTTGCGGTTCGCATGCCGGAGCGCCCTCAGCGAAGCGCGGATCTCCGTCGGATGGTGCGCATAATCGTCGATGATCATAATCTCACGCGATTCATGCTTCACCTCAAGGCGGCGGCGCGCGCCTTTGAAAGACTTCAGAGCTTTTGCGGCATCGTACGGATCGACGCCAATCTGGATCAGAAGCGTCATGGCCGCAAGGGCGTTCGAGATATTATGAAGGCCGGGCACGGAAAGCTTCATACGAAGGCAGAAAAGCCCGGATTCACACAAGTCAAACTCGGAACCAAAATCGTTCATGCGTATGTTCTGGGCCGAGCAGTCCGCCGAAGGCGAAAAACCGAAGCTCAGGTTCGGCTTTCCGCTTTCCAGCACGAGGTTGCGGAGGTCCGCGTCGTCGTCGCAGTAAATCAGAAGGCCGGGATTGTGGGCGTTGGAAAAGAAACGGCGGAACGAGCTGCGCAGGTCCTCGATGTCTTTGTAATTGTCGATGTGGTCTTCTTCGAGGTTCGTGATGATGGTGTAGTTCGGGGCATACAGCTCATGGCTCTTGTCGCTCTCGTCCACTTCGGAAATCCACAGGTCCGGGTTGCCCAGCACGGTGTTGGTGCCCAGGTTCATGACGTCCCCGCCGACAAGGCAGGTCGGGTTCTTGCCCGTTTCAGCCAGAATATAGGAAATCATGGAAGAGGTCGTGGTCTTGCCATGCGTGCCGGTGATAGCGACCGACGTGCGGGCGCGGTTCAGCAGGCAGGACAGCACCTGCGCGCGGTGCAGCACGGTGCGGCCGGAATCACGGGCCGCCTTCAATTCGACATGGTCAGGCTGAATGGCGGAAGAATAGATGATGAGGTCTTCATTATGAAAACCGACCCTGGACTGGCCGATTTCGACCGGAATGCCGGCAGACGTCAGGTCCCGGGTGGTACGGCTTTCTTTAGAGTCAGAGCCGGCGACCTGCAGGCCCTGGTGCTTGAGCACGCGGGCAAGGGCGCTCATCCCAACGCCGCCGATACCGATTAAATAGGCGCGCTGCGCTTTTTCGATAACCTGATTGTCTGTAATTCTAACCATTGTTTGTCCCCAAGAGTTCTTCGGTCCAGTCGGCCAGCCGCTCGCCCGCTTCCGGGGAAGCAAGGCCGGCCATGCGCGAGGATAATTGTTGGCGGAATTCAGCGCTCCGGAAACACTGAATCTGCTGCGTAAGCCACTCCGGCGTCAGGGACGCCTCGGGGTGCATGACCAGCGCGCCGCGCTTCGCGAAGTATTCCGCGTTATCGGCCTGGTGCCCGCCCGCGTACGGATAAGGAATCACAACCGCAGGTACCCTGAACATCGCGAGCTCGAAGAGCGTGTTCGCACCCGCCCGGGTGATCGCCATGTCTGCGTTTTCGTAAAGCTCATGCATTTTTTCGAAGAACACATGAACCTCCGCGCTGATTCCGTTCTGCCGGTAAAAATCCCGGACAGTTTCGTAATCCGTCCGTCCCGTTATATGTGTAACGGCAATGTAATTTTTTTCTTCAGGCGAAAGACGCAAAAAAGTCTGCAAAATAATCTGGTTCAGGTTTTTGGCACCCTGCGAGCCGCCGACCACGATGATCCTGAACCGTCCGCCCTGCTTTTTTACGGTTTTTTCCGACGCTGCTTTTAAAAAGTCCCTGACGGGAAGGCCGGTAATCCGCCGCTCCCTGAGCGGCTGGCCTTTAAAGGTGTCCGGGAAAGTTACCGCTACCCCGCCGGCATGCGGCGCCAGCATTCTTGTCGCTTTGCCGGGCACCTGGTTCTGTTCGTGGATCCAGTTGGGGATTTTTTTCCAGGCCGCGAGCATCATTCCGGGGTAGGAAACGAAACTGCCGAAGCCCGCGCACAGGTCTGGCTGGATTTTCCGGATGATCTTGTCGGAATCGAGGAAGGCACGCGGAAATTCTAGCAAAAAACGGGCAGACCGCAATGAAATTCCGGACGGAAACGGAAATTCCCGCAGATAAAAAACCTCGTGGAACAGGCCGGGTGCAAAATTCCTGGCGAATGCTTCGGCACGTCGGCTGGAAATCAGGTAGCGGCGGCTTTTGGGCCGCCTTTTCTGTAAGGCTTCAGCGTACGCCTGGGCCGGAAAGAGATGCCCGCCGGACGGCCCGGCGAATATAGCGATCGAGGGTGA
>CAZMMY010000097.1:3972-6831 GCA_964567495.1 uncultured bacterium | reverse complement strand
TGAAATCCTCGACGAGCAGGGAAGTGTGGTCAAAAGCGGCGGCGGTTACGTCGCGATCACCAAGCCCTGGCCCTCCATGCTGCGCACGCTTTACAAGGACGACGAACGTTACGTCAAAACTTACTGGTCAAAGTGGAAGAAGGACATCTATTTCCCCGGCGACGGCGCGAACCGGGACGAGGAAGGTTATTTCTGGTTCATGGGTCGTGTGGACGACGTCATGAATGTCGCGGGCCATCGCATCGGCACTGCCGAAGTAGAAAGTGCGCTGGTCGACCACCCGAACGTGGCCGAGGCCGCGGTCGTGGGCAAGAAGCACGAAATTAAAGGGCAGGCCATCACGGCTTTCGTGACTTTGAAGGAAGGCGTGAAAAACTCGCAGGACCTTGTGGCGGAATTGAAACAGCACGTGGTCCAGAAAATCGGTGCGCTGGCCCGGCCCGAGGAAATCCTGTTTTCCGCGGATCTGCCCAAAACGCGTTCCGGCAAGATCATGCGCCGCCTGCTGCGCGACATCGCGGAAGGCAAGGCTCTCGGCGATACGACCACGCTGGCCGATCCTTCCGTCGTTCAGAAGCTGAAAGAACAGTACGAAGAAGACGAGGGCTGATTCAGACGACAGAGAACAGAAGGCGGAAGGCGTTTATTTTTTTTCTGACGTCTGATTTCTGTCTTCTGGCATCAAATCCCTAATCTCAGAATCTTTATCCAAATGAAAAACATTTATTCCAGAGCTCTCAAAGTCATTCCCGGCGGCGTCAATTCTCCGGTCCGCGCATTCAAGGCTGTGGGCGGGGACCCCGTTTTCGCGCGCAAAGGCTCAGGCCCGTATTTCACGGACGAAGCGGGAAAGAAATATATCGATTTATGCTGCTCATGGGGCGCGCTTTTGTTCGGTCATTCGCCGGCTGGCCAGGTCGCGGCGGTCAAGGCCGCGCTGAAAGACGGTTTCAGCTTCGGCATCGCGACCAAAAAAGAAGTCGAGCTGGCGGAACTGATCCGCGGGCTTTATCCTTCGATGCAGAAGGTCCGGCTGACTTCTTCTGGCACCGAGGCGGTCATGTCGGCGGTCCGGCTGGCGCGCGGTTTCACAGGCCGGGATAAAATCGTGAAGCTCGACGGCGGCTATCACGGCCATGTCGACAGCCTCCTGGTCAAGGCCGGCTCCGGAGCGGCCACGTTCGGCTGCCCGGATTCCGCGGGCGTCCCCGCGGCGCTCGCCCATGAAACGCTCAGCATTCCCTTCAACGATACGCACGCGCTGGAAAATGTTTTCCGGAAACACGGAAAAAAGATCGCGGCCTTTATCCTCGAACCCGTGCCCGCGAACATGGGCGTGGTCCTGCCCCGGCTCGAATATCTCAAGACTGCGCGCGAGATCACGAAGAAATACGGCGCGCTCCTGATTTTTGATGAAGTCATCACGGGTTTCCGCGTCGCGCCCGGCGGGGCGCAGGCGTTTTTCCACATGAAGCCGGACCTGACGGTCGTCGGCAAAATCCTGGGCGGGGGAATGCCTATCGCCGCGTTCGGCGGCCGCGCGGACATCATGGACAATCTCGCACCGCTAGGCCCGGTCTATCAGGCGGGCACGCTTTCCGGCAACCCGCTGGCCGTGACTTCAGCTCTTTGGGTCCTCAGCCAGTTCAAGGGCCGCGGCCTTGACAGTTTCCGCAAACGCGTCCGCGAATTCCGCCGCCGCATGCACAGCGAAATGATCCGCCGCGACTGGCCTGTGCAGATGAACGCCGCGGGCTCCATGTTCACACTGTTTTTCACGCGCGAGCCTGTTTACGATTACGCCTCGGCCAAGAAGTCCGATACAAAGAAGTACGCGAAGTTTTTCCGCGGCTGCCTGGAGGCGGGCATCTATCTCGCACCCTCGCAGTTTGAGGCCAATTTCGTGTCTACGGCCCATTCCCAGAAGGCCCTGGACCAGGCGCTGGAGGTGTTTTCCCGCGTCATTTCAAGACTTTCCAGATAAGGGGCTTTCCTCTATAATGCGCCTTATGAAAACAGGCGTTTCCCTCGAAGAAATCTATTCACCGGTGCAGCAGCGCCTTGATAAAATCCCGTCCACTATCCTGGACATCCTTTCGACCGAGAACGATCTGGCCAAGGACGTAATCAAATACTTTTTCGCGGCCCAGGGCAAGATGCTCCGGCCCGCGCTGACCCTGCTCGGCGCTGCAGTCAAGAGCGGCGGCCCCGAGATCGACGCGCGCCTTCTAAGGATCGCGGCGTCCTATGAAATTTTCCACGCAGCTACACTGATCCACGACGACATCATCGACAACGCTTACGTCCGCCGCAACATCCCGACCGTGAACGTGAAATGGAGTCCGCAGGTTGCAGTGCTGGTCGGCGACTACCTGCACGACAAGGCCATCGGCGAGATTTTCCAAAACGGCAGCCAGAAGATTTTCTCTCTTTTCCTTCAGACTGCCGGGCAGGTCTGCGACGGCGAAATCCACGAGCTGAAAGAGAACAACAATTTCAATCTCAAGGAAGAAGAATACCTGGAGATTGTGGACAAGAAGACCGCGGTTCTCCTCGCCTGCTGCGTCGAAGCGGGCGGCCTGCTCGCTGGCGCGACGCCTGAGGAGGGCGAGGCGCTGAAGCGTTTCGGCCGCTATTTCGGCATCGCATTCCAGATCATCGACGACTGCCTGGACTTCACCGGCAATCAGGAAGAATTCGGCAAGACGCTTGGCGCGGACTGCGCGGCCGGCGTGCTGACCCTGCCCTTGATCCGGCTGATTGCGCTTGTAGACGAGAAAAAGAAAAGCGAAGTCTTCAAGATTTTCAAATCGGAAGTCAGCAACGCCAAGTTTACGGCCCTGCTCAACATGGTGCGCG
>CAZMMY010000097.1:0-3962 GCA_964567495.1 uncultured bacterium | reverse complement strand
AAGGACATTACTTTACGCGCGCTTGAAGTCCTGAAGTCCTGCAAGCTGATCCTTTGCGAAGACACCCGCCAGACAGCGAAACTGCTTCAGGCCTATGAAATCGAAAAGCCCCTGGAGAGTTTTCACGAACACTCCTCCGAAGCCAAAATAACGAACGCCATTGCGCGCCTCATGGCTGGCGACCATATCGCGCTGGTTTCCGACGGCGGCACTCCGCTGATTTCCGATCCGGGCTTTCAGCTATTCAACCGGGCCCTCACCGAGAAAGTCCCGGTGGAAGTTCTCCCCGGGGCGTGCGCAGTTCCGACCGCGCTGGTGGCCAGCGGCCTTGCGACCGACTCGTTCACGTTTTACGGTTTTCTTTCAAACAAGTCCGCAGCCAGAAAGAAGTTTTTCAAGTCCGTGGCCGAAAGGGAGGAAACCATGATTTTCTACGAATCTCCCTACCGGGTTCCCCAGGCACTGGAAGATATGGCCGAAGTCCTGGGCGACCGCGAAGCGGCAGTGGCGCGCGAGCTTTCCAAAAAGTTCGAGGAAATAGTTCGCGGCACGCTTCCGGAGCTGGCCCGAAAGTACAAAGACAAGAAAGTCCTGGGCGAAGTCGTAATCGTGGTTTCAGGACACGGCCGCAAAAAGCTTTATGCGGGCACGCCCATGCCGTTCCTTTTGAAGGAAGGGGAATAGAATGGCGAAAGAAATCAAAAAAAAGAGCCGGCTCGCAGTGTTCGTTTCCGGAAGCGGGACGAACATGGAAAACCTGATCAACGTGGCTAAGGCCAACCGCCTCGAAAACGCGGACATTGTCCTGGTCATCAGCGACAGGCCCGGCGTTGCGGCCATTGCCAAGGCGCAGAAGGCGGGCGTGTCCGTTGCTGTCGTGGACCGCAAACAGTTTGCAGATAAGGCCGCTTTCGAAGAGGCTATCATCGACCATCTCGAAACCGAAAAAATCGAATGGATCGTTCTGGCAGGCTTCATGCGCCTCCTCAGCCCGGAGTTCGTGCGGCGGTATGCCGGAAAAATCATCAACGTCCATCCGTCTCTTCTGCCCGCGTTTCCGGGCGCCCACAGCATCAAGGACGCGTTCGATGCGAAGGTCAAAGAGACGGGCGTCACCGTGCATTTCGTGGACGAAGGCGTGGACACCGGGCCCGTTATCCTGCAAGGCAAGGTGCCTGTCGAGGCGAACGACACTCTGGAAATTCTTGAGGCCCGCGTCCACCAGCTTGAGTACCGCATCTATCCCGAGGCCTTGCGCATGGTCCTGACGGGCAAAATCCGGCTTCCCGGCCATCACCGTGAAGACGAGGCATGGGAAAAGGACTAGGGTTCCTCCGCGCTTACAGCCTGGCGGCCGGAGCGATCTGGCTGATCTGGTCGATTGCGGTTCCACAGATCCTTCTTTCGCTGACACCCGACGGCAGCGCAGGCAATTTCGGAAAGGCCGCCATCCTGGCTGCGCTGTCTTTTTGCGTCAGCTTCGGGCTGCTTCATTTTTTTAAAAAAATTTTGTTACGCCCGCTTTTTCAGAGCGTTTCGCTCTTCCTCACGACCCTCCTGATCGCGATGCCCCTTACAGCCGAAGGGGTTTTCCGCGCAGCTATTTTCTTTAATGTTCCGGGCTTCCGCTCGCCGCAGTGGTATGCCGATTACGCGGCCGATGAAAGCTACTGGGAGCTTGAGCGCGTGTGGCGTCACCGGTATATATTCCCCAAAGGGCTGCAGGTGCAGCCGCTGCTTGGCTGGTCTCAGCAGGAGACGGCCCCTGGGAATCCGCTGGGTCTTCAGGCTGATTCGCTGGCCAGGCTGAAAAAAGACGGGCGGAGAAAAATACTTTTCTACGGCGACTCCTTCGTTAAAGGCCGTGCGGACCAAGACCATCAGCTGCCGCGCTATTTACAGGCCCGGATACCAGACGCAGATGTTCTCGATCTGGGCGTGGGCGGGTACGGCACGGACCAGATTTACCTGATGTTCCGTGAAACGCACCAACTGACGGACAAGCCGTTTGTGCTTTTGGGCGTGCTCATGAACGATGACATGAATCGCGCCGGCCTGAAATTCAGAACATACTGGAAGCCGCACTTCACTTTCAGTGCTTTAGAAGAGCTCGAACTCCAGGGTGTTCCGGTCACGCCGCGCCAAGACGTCCGCCCGCGTATTTTTAGTTACGCGGCGGCTTTTATGCGCATCCGGCTTGGGTTTGTGGATAGGAAAAAAAATTTCCTGAAGCGCTTGAACGCGCTTCTGGTCGAAAAAGTCCACCGGGACTGCAGTAAAGGCTGCGGCGGGCTCACCTATGTCCTCTTTTATGACAGAGTTTCGATTCACAGGGAGAATTGGCAGGAGCGTGCCATGAAAAGCGAATTGGAAAAGCAGGGTATCGAATATATCGATACCAAACCGCTGCTTTTGCGATATGCGAAGGAACACGGGCTGGAATCCACGGACGTTTTTTATGATCCGAACGACGGACATCACAACAATCTCGGAAACAAGGTCATCGGCGAGGGGCTGCTGAAATATCTAGCCGCTAGTGATTTTCTGTCTGTCTCTGCACCTGAGGCTCAAAGCCTCCTGGCGTGATAGATCATTCCGGGTTTCCGCCGGCAGGGACGACACCAAACACCGCTTGCCCAGGCCCGTCTGAAGCGGCCGCCGGGTCTTTTCTCTGGCAACGACAACCTAGACAAATCAGGGGCTAGTCCCTATAATTTCCAGACCTCAACGCCTTCCGCTGAGAGCGGCGGCAAAATCAAGAAAGGGTTCAACCAAAATGGCTTCTTCCAAAATTACCAAAGTAATCGCCCGCGAAATCCTCGACTCGCGCGGCAACCCGACCGTCGAAGCGGATGTTTTCCTTTCCAACGGCCAGATCGGCCGCGCGGCTGTTCCGAGCGGCGCGTCCACCGGTGAATACGAAGCGGTCGAACTCCGCGACGGCGACAAGAGCCGTTACCTGGGCAAGGGCGTTCAGAAGACCGTCAGGAACACTAACACTGAAATCGCCAAGGCGCTGAAGGGCAAGAACCCGCTTGACCAGAAGGCGATCGACGAAGAGATGATCGAGCTCGACGGCACCCCGAACAAGGGCCGCCTGGGCGCCAACGCCATGCTTGCGGTTTCCATGGCCGTTTGCCGCGCTGCAGCACAGACTGAAGAAATTTCCCTGTGGAAGCACATCGGGAACCTTCATAAGAACAAGAGCTACACCCTGCCCGTGCCGATGGCCAACATCATCAACGGCGGCAAGCACGCGGACAACAAGATCGATTTCCAGGAATTCATGATCGCCCCCATGGGCGCCAAGTCTTTCTCGGAAGGCCTTCGCTGGATCACCGAGATTTTCCACGCGCTTAAGACCATCCTGAAAAAGAAGGGCCATGTGACGGCGGTCGGCGATGAAGGCGGCTTCGCCCCGAACCTGGGCAATGAAGAAGCCCTCGAAGTCATCATGGAAGCCGTCAACAACTCCGGCTATAAGGCTGGCAGCCAGATCCAGATCGCGCTTGATTGCGCCTCTTCCGAACTTTTCGATGAAGGCGGCCGCAAGGGCTACAAGTTCTGGAAGTCCAACCCGTCCAAGCTTTTCTCGGCCGATGAGATGGTCGGGATTTACGCGGACTGGATCAAGAAGTACCCGATCTATTCCATTGAAGACGGCCTCGACCAGAACGACTGGTCCGGCTACGTCAAGTTTACCAAGCAGCTTGGCAGCAAAGTCCAGATTGTGGGCGACGACTTTTTCGTGACTAACCCCGAGCGCCTGCAGAAAGGCATCGCGATGAACGCTGCGAACGCCATCCTGATCAAGGTCAACCAGATCGGCACGGTTTCCGAAACTCTCGAAGCGATCCGCGTGGCGCAGAAGGCCGGTTACGGCGTCATTTCCTCGCACCGCTCCGGCGAAACCGAAGACGCGTTTATCGCCGACCTCGCCGTGGGCACGGGCGCGGGCCAGA
>CAZMMY010000096.1:0-6889 GCA_964567495.1 uncultured bacterium | reverse complement strand
GGGGGTGACAGCTTTCCTCTTCAGCCTTCCCCTTCTTTATTGGGCTGCGCTCGGCCTTTTCGCTGCGGCTCTTTTGCTGCGCTTCAGCTACCTGTCCGCCGTGTTCATCAATGAATGGGCGCACATCCTGACCGGACTGGCACTCGGCCATAAACCCACGCGAAAAAGCCTGACCGGCAACATCCCGCTTCTTCAATGGGCGGGCGCGCTGCTTCCGGGCATGACGCTTGGCACGCAGCCTTTCGTTGAAATTCCCGGGCTGCAGCAGGCCGCCATGGACGGCGGCGAGAAAAAAGCCCGCATTCTGATGCGCGACAATCTGATCGTGCAGAACATGGGCTGGGTCGCGAATCTTTTCCTGCTGGCCGGCGCTGCAGGAGCCGGGCTTTTCTTCGGACCCGCGCTCTGGAACCTGTTCATAGCCAACCTGGCTATAGGCCTCCCGCTCGCATTTGCCGCGGGCGCCGGGCTGGTCCTTTCACTTTCGGATTCATTCTTGTCCGATTTCGGGCCCGTGCAGATTCCAGGCATTTTCAACTGCGGGATTCTCTGGATCAATATCAGCCGCATGACGGCTGAAAGCGATGAAGTCTATCTGCACCGCATGAAAGTCATTCTGGAGCGCCTGGCTTATTTCATGGCCATGTTCGGCAGTCACGGGATAGGAGCCGCCATCCAGATCTCCCACGCGGACGGAAAAAAAGATTTCATCCATTTCAAAATCCCGAGCGGTTACGACCAGAATCCTCTATTCTTCCAGCGAGTCGGGCGCACGGCGCTTGTCCGTCAGTTTCTGGAGCTTTTCTGGAACCGCGTGGACGAAGCCTTGCAGAAAGGCGCACAACTCAGCGACGCCGCTCTGAAAATCCGCGGCCACGTCCGGCTCAAGACATCTGGCGGAAAGCTTCTGGTTGAAACGACCCAGCCCTTCTATATCAACCCTGGTTTCACGGTCCAGCGCTGGAATGGCAGCGAATTTGTGCAGGACACGAATATCGCTTACGGCGCCGCCAACGGCGACACCAACAAGGCGAGACTGCCGTACAGCTCAGGCGATTATTTCTCCGAAGAGCAGTGGGGGCATTTATTCGGAAAGATATACAACGTCTCGGTCGGCGCGAACGATTCTGAAAAAGCGGTTTACTTCCTTTATTTTCTTCGCACACAGGGGCTTCTGTCGGAATCTCTTCTGTTCGCATTCGTCGGGACTTTTTTTAAAGACATCCATGGCGAACTCCCTTCCCGCTCAAAACTTCAAGAGTGGGAAAAAAAACTTATGCCGCTTATCCAGAAGTTTGCGGGGCAAGACCTCAAGGACCCTGAAGTCTTCGCTGAACTCGTAAATCAGACAATCGTCACGCTGCCTGTTTCGGCCGGCAGCGCGGGCGAAGGCCATGCAAAACACCGGCTTTTCATCGAGCGCGCGTTAACGGCGTTCCGCGACAACGACGCAAAGCAGGCGGCGAAAATCATGATGAAAATGGTCGACGAGCACAGCACCTTCGGGCTTTTTTACGACACAACGCTCGAGCCGGACAATCTCACCCTTATTTCTCGGGAGCAGCCGGTTTTCATCTCTGAGAACGTGACGAAAGCCATTCAGATCGCCGGCTCAAACCTCGATTTCATCAAGTGGACCACGCGGCGCGACCCCGAGTACGTTCCAGGCGACCGGCTTGAAACGTTCGGCCTGAAAATGGAAAAGCAGACAGCGGACAAGGGCGGTGAAATCGTTTCGCTCAACACCTCGACCGGCGTAATGGAACTTTATTCCATGGGCGAAGAGAGGGAGTTCATGGACGATGAGGTTTCAGCCCGCTGGAAAGACATAACAAACGAACCGCAGGAATGGCTTCCCCCTAAGCTCGACGACTTCCCCATGACCCAGGACCTGCTGGCATCGGCCGCTGTGTCCATGGCCGTCAACACGGAATGGTTTGATGAGAATGAATTTACGCAGGAATCCCGCGACACCAAGGGATTGGCGCCTGCGACATCCTCTATTGATGCCCCGGAAGCCGGAATCCACATGACCAACGGCACGCCCGCCGGCGCTGAAAAGACTTTAGAAGCGGAAAAGCCTTCCGGGATAAACGCAACTCTCACCGCTGCGCAGAAGTTCGCGGAACGCTGGGCGGAAGGCGCGCGTTCTTACGGCCTGGGCAACGCGGCCACGCAGGCAAAAGGCATCAAGACGCCGTTTCAGCACGCAGCTCCCGATCTCCTAATCGTCGTATTTCGAGAAGAAGGCATTGTCATCGGCGAATGGTTCAAGAAACTCATGTCCGAAACATTTGGACACGGCGCGACTGCGAAGATCCAGGTCGTCAATGCGGACGATTACATACGCTCCGTCGAATCGCACCCGCTCTACCTCAACACCAACACCTTGTTTCTCTGCGATAATTTCGCCGAGACCCGCACCGCTGAAGAGCACAGCCGCCGCAGGCGGGCGCATGAAGAAAGCTCGGCCGCCGGCGGCGAAGACGCCGAAAGCGATACCCGCGCCCCTTCCGGCGACCCGGCTATGGAGGCCACATGGAAGGTGCTGGAACTCCTCCACGACCGCAAGCCGCCTCACGCTTTTGTCATCACCCCCACGGGCGAAAACAACGTCAGCCGCGCGCTTCGGGCCGACCAGGTAAATGTCATCAGCTCTAAATATTTTGCAGAAGTCGACGGCTCCACCGGTGAAGCCTGGGCGCAGATCACCTCGCTGCTGAAGCTTTTCATGCATACAGTAAAGCACATGCGCCGCGAATTCCCAGAAGATGCGCCGTTCGGCATGACCCTCACGCAGAACGACATCGACGCGCTCGAAGACAACCTGGACCACATGATGTCGGCCGGGCTGATGGAAATTCTCGGGCTCGGCTACAACGAGAGCGGAGAGCTGGTAAGAGAAGAAACCGAAGTCAATGAGGAACTGATGCGCCTGGCCGACGAACTCCTTCCGTACTTCACCGAGCAGGCCCGGGCCACAGCGATCAGCACGCTGCATCTTCTGGTCGCTGTCGCTCTGACTGGAACGCTGATCAACATCGTCGCAAGCATCGTCCTGAGCGGCTTCGGGCCGGTTTGGGGCGTTCCGGCTATCCTGCTTTCCTTTCTGTCTCACCTGCTCGACGTACCTCTCTTCCTGTTCTTTAAATATATGTCCGTCCGTATCCTTCGCTGGCGGGAAGGCCGGGAAGGCCTGCACCGGGACCAGAACCCGGTCGTTGTCCTCGGTGACGATATGTGGGGCCGCCTCGTGCGCTCAAACGTTTCTAAAATGTTTGCGCTGGCCAAGGGCATTATTTCCCCGTCAGCTCTTTACGACACTCGCCAGCTTTCCGAAGCCGAAGGCAAGCACGGGCACGACGCGCGCCGAGGCACCATGATCGTGCTGATCGCGCCGCCTGAAATGAAGTGGAACGACTATGTCAACGCCGGCCATCAGGGCGTGGCCCTTTTCAAGAACCAGGCGGAAAGCTTCGCAAGCATTGAGGCCGTAGGGCCGCTCATGGTCGGTTTTGTGGACCATCCGGATGTCGCAAAGTTCCGTTTCGGCCATTCCGCATCGTTCCATTCCGACGAGCGAGAGACCCTGCGTGACCCCGCGCATTTTACGGAACCCAACCGCGACGCGGCCGGCCGCATCATGGATATCGCGTTTAACGGCCCGCTCGGCATGATCGCTCAGCAAGTCGTGTTCGTCGAAATCGTGCGCAGAATACAGGAATTGAACGTGGGCTACCCGCTTGGCTGGGACGTCGGCGACACGCAGAACTCACGCCGCGCCACAACGACCTCCGCCATCCGTCCGCCCAAGCCGGTCTGGACAAAGGGAAAGGCAAAAGTCCGAGGCTACCGTGACGCCCTCCAGAAGGTCAGCGGCTATCACCAGGACCGTAGGAACGCCAGGCCGGCGAGGTTTCGCCGACCCTCCCTCAACGGAAAACCAGAGGCGCACGAAGTGAATTTTGAATGGGGTTCTTTCAGCGGTGAAGTAGCGGACCCTTCTGTTAAGCGGTCAGAAATGCGCACCGCTCTTATGGAAGCAGAAGTTTTCGATTCCACCGCGGAAGATTACATCGACTTTCTTGACAGCCTTTTGAAGGACGATCTGGAAAAAAGCGAACGCGAATACTACGCCATGATCGAAGAATTTGTTGAGCAGCAAGCCGTGGAAGCGCGGGAAAAGATGGATACCATCGAAGCGTCGGCAGGCTTCGCGTTTTCAGCGGCGATCGGCGCAGTGGTCCAAGAAGCTTTCGCCAAACTCGCCTTCCTTTCGCCCTACACCGCGCTCCATGAGAAAGCCAAAGACAAGCTCCTCGATCTGGCCCGCGACCGCCAGCGCGTCCTCGAGACGCGAGCGGTCCAGAATTACAGGCTGCAGATCGAAACCGCCGCGGCCGCACTGCTGAAAAAAATCAGCGGAGACACACCGGCTTTCTACGATTTCGAAGTAGAAATTGAAGCATTCAAAAAGCTCAAAGACGAGCAGCCGGCCCTTTCCGGTTCTTCGGTTGCGGCTGCTGCGCTCAAAGAAGCTCTGTCGCTGCTTGACGCCCGAGCCTTGGAGATCGAGCGCCTTTATCAGGAAATTCCTCCGGCGAAGGAGCTTTCAGCTGAAGACGAAGCTGCCGTCATGATGAGAACCGCTCCAGAGCCGCCGGCCGAAATTTTACCTGCTTCCGGCCAGCCGGAAGTTATACCGGAGACCGTCCGGCCCATCGGCGCCCCAACGCTCACGGCCCCGGCCCCTCCGGGCAGTTGGCTCCTGCTCCTTCTTCGCCCTTTCACTTACCTTTTCACGGGCCTGGGCCTGTGGCTGATGGAAATCAGGCTGTGGTTCTCAGAACTTTTTGAATCAGGCAGCAGAAACACGACGCGCTTCAGCAGCCTTTTTCTTGAAACCCTCGAGCTGCGCGCAACGCCGGACGCTGCGACCGCGGCGCGTTCTGCCGCGATCCCCCTTCAAAAAATGTTCGGCGATGAAGTGCAGTTCCGCACCCTGGAGCCTCCCGTCCAGAAACCTGAAGGCGGCGCCTCGGTCAGCCTGAAGCAGGAAAACCCGCAGCAGGCGACAATCGAGAAGTTTTTCACAGAAAGCAGCGGCGTGACTGACGCATTCCAGGGCGTCTACGTCGGCCAGGATCCGCTGCCGCTGGCAGCGCAGACCGCCGACCTGCTGTTCAGCTCCGGCCTTGCGGCGGGCACACTGGATTATTTCACCGGCGCAGGCGCATTTGAATTCCTGCCAAGAACACAGACGTTTATCGAAGGCTCGGAAGTCGTAACGTTTGATGAAAACGGTCAGGTCACGAACATTGCACTGCAGTACGCGTCTGGCGGAGGACAGTACGAAGCCATTATTGACGGCTTTCAATATGACGCCGCGGGCCGCCCGTTTTCATTCACCTTTACAGAGATGCGAGATGGAAATATGACGCGCCGCCTGACCGGGACCTTCACCGATTATGACGCCAGCGGCAGGCCGCTTACAGGCAAGGCCGAGGACCCCAGGACCGGCTTTAAAATCGAACTGTCTTTCCGCTACCCCGATGCGGTCGGCGGCTCAAAGGTCGGTGTGATCACCAAAGCCGAGATCACAGAGAATGACGGTAGTAAATTGATCGTGGCCGTCCAGATGGAAAAAATCACTTATCGCTCAAGCGATGACAGCGCAGACGAAGACGCAGGCGAAGACAAAGAGCCGGCTGCCGGAACGCCTCAGGACACGGTTTTCACGCAGCCCGCCCAGGCCGTGGGCACCCAGCTTCCGGACAACAGCAGCGTCCCGCAGCCGAGCGCCGCCGTCATCTCGTCCGGCAGCGATTCAAAACCCGAAGACGAGGAGCCCGAGCCATCCGGCATCACCCCGCAGCATGCGCTCGACATCATCATGGGTCTTCTTTCTTCGCGGCGTCTGGAGAACCCGCCTCTCGGACAGCTAGACCCGCTTCCTGAAATACCCGAAATGCCGGGCCTCCTCGGGGGTATTCCGCTCGACCTGCCCGCGCCGCCTGCCCCGGGCGAGTTTTCGGCTGAAGGTGCTGCGGAGGTCACCTCAGAGGACGCTGCCTGGCTCACGTGGGACAGCACACTCGACATCATTGCGCTCAGCGTCCTGACGGGCGCCGGCGCTTATGCCGCACACACAGCCAGAAAGAAAAGGAAAGAAGCCGCGCGGTCGGAAATGCGGACAGCCGCGCCGAACATCGAGCTGGTGGACTTCGGCAAAACATTGAAAATTACTTTCTCTTCCGTTTCGGCCGCGCAGATCGTAAATCAGGAAGGCACTGTCATCCCCCAACTCGTACTTCGACTTAAAAAGGAAAACACATTCGAAACCGAAGACGGAAAAATGACAGCCGTCATCAAACACGAAACAAACGAGATCCTCTTCTTCACGACCTCCGGGGAAGGCTACCTGTTTAAAGTCGGCGGAAAATTTTACGCCCAGCACATTTTCAAAATCCCGGCGCCCGGCGACAAACCCGCAAAAACAGAGCCCGGTAAAAAGCCCGGCCCGGCTCTTATTCTCACCACCGCAGCCTTGCTCGCCGCCGCCCTCGCCGCCGGCGCGGTTTTCATTCCGGGGCTCTCGTTCGTCAAGGTTCTTGTCTGGCTTAAAACCAACAGCTGGCTGATCACTTATATTTTTACGCTTGCGGCGGGCGCTGCCGGCATCCTGTGGATATCCAGCCCCTCGGGCCGGAAAGCCGCGGAAATGAAAACCGGCGAACACATCGGCCTCTGGGCGAGCCGTTTAGTTTTCATGACAGCCGTCGGCGCGCTCGGATTTCTTTTCCTTTGGTTCCAGCTGGCGCCGCCTTATTTCGCCGTTACACTCTGGATAGGCTTCGGAGCCTATCTCTTTGGACGGCATGCCCTCGTC
>CAZMMY010000095.1:0-6914 GCA_964567495.1 uncultured bacterium | reverse complement strand
TAGGGAGACCGGTAAAAAAACGCCCGCCGTTAGGCGTGGTTAAGACGATCATGCCGCCCGGCGGGCAGAGCGCGGCCAGTCGCTTGAGAAAATCGCAGGGTTCGGTCACGTGCTCAATAACTTCCGTCGCCAGCACAATGTCGAAACTCGCGCCTCGGAAAGGGAATTTTTCAAAATCGCCCTCCACATAAAAAGCCCGCCCCTTGTCGCACTTGATACGCGCATAAGTCAGGAACTCGCGCTGGTAATCAAGGGCCACGACCTCATAACCTTTTTCCGCAAAGGCCGCGCTAAAATTGCCCTGCGCGCAGCCGACGTCCAGCACGCGGATTTCCGCAGGTTTTTTGCCCATTCGCGCCGCGCCCGCTTCGACAGTCTTCAGAATGAGCTGTACCCGGCTCTGATAGAAACGCGCCCAGAAATTCTTTTCCAGGTCCCGGGCATAGAACTCCCCCGCGTCGCGGGCCCGAAGCTCGCGGTGCTTTTCTGTTTTCAGTTCATTTTCAGCAGGAAGTTTCATCGAGCCATACACAGCTTCGCCCTCTCAGTCCCGGGAAGCCGGAACCTACGAGGCGACAAAATAAAAAAAGCGCGTCCGTTTATGCCGCGCGGTCTGTTTCCGAATGTTTCAGGATTTCCAGACACCGTGGGCGTAAAGGGACGCGCCGTATAAAGCCTTTTCTCTCCAGCGCTCTCAGATGGTCCAGGACGGAAGGCGCCGCAATCTTGAAAAACGCGCCGATCTCACGGATCGAGGGGGCAAAGCCCTGCTCCCTGGCGAATTGTTCGATGAATTTGAGAATCTGGACCTGTTTGTCCGTGAGGCCGACCATGAGAGGAAGTATACCTAACAAACGTTAGTATTGCAAATCTACTCAAAAATGATCAACTGCACTCTTCTTGATAGAATTTTATCAAAAAAATGGTGGGTACCAGACGCCCTAACTCGTCTGATTTGAGGAGGTTACAACCGGCTGTTAGGTAGTTTCTCAGGCCGGAGCGGAATCGGTGCTGTTCTTTTCTTCGCGCTCGAGCGCGTCGAGCGGGTCTTCTGGAGGAACGGACTGCCTGTCGGTGAGCCGGTCCGCCTCAGTCAGGAGGCCGCCCTTGATCCGCTGGGGTTTGGCGTTGATGTTCTGCGGCGTAGTCTGATTGGGCGGGAGTTTGGACGCCTCCTCCTCCGACCGGGACGCGCCGCCTTCCCAGTCTTCGCGCGAAGGCGCCTCCACAACGTTCTTAACTTCTTTTTTCTGCTGCGGGACCTTGTTCTCCGGCTTCTGCGTCTGCGGGTTGCGGGGAACCGCCGGCACGTCCGCCATTTTCTTCTGAAAACCGAATGATTTTTCCATGGTTTTTTCTCCTTGGGTCGCCGTTAATAATCCTGTATAGAGGCTACCTGTTTTAAGAGGGGCATGCGATCGGGAAAAGGATGATTCGGGGCGGGCATTCCCCCGACACGCATTGCCGGCGGGAGCCGCCGGAGAAAGGGTGTTATACTTTAAGTCATGAAATATCGCGTGGAAAAAGATTCCTTGGGAACTAAAAAAGTCCCCGCCGCCGCGTACTACGGCGTGGAGTCCGTCCGCGCCATTGAAAATTTCCCCATCTCCGGGGTCCGCGCCCACTCCGATTTTATCTGGGGGCTGGCCATGACCAAAAAAGCCTGCGCCAGGGCCAACGTTTCCCTGAAAAGGCTGGATGCGCGCCGCGGCAGGGCCATCATCCGGGCATGCGACGAAGTCCTGGCCGGCAAAATGGACGGGCAGTTCCCGATCGACGTGCTGCAGGGCGGCGCAGGCGTTTCTTCACACATGAATTTCAATGAAGTTCTCGCCAACCGGGCCCTCGAAATCCTGGGCAGGAAGAAAGGCGACTACGCCTATCTCCATTCGCACGACCATGTAAACATGGGCCAGTCCACCAATGACGTCATTCCGACCGCAGGCAGGCTGGGGGCCCTGAAACTTCTCAAGGGTTTCGGTGATTCGGCGCTGCGGCTCGAAAAGGCCTTCGCAAAAAAAGCGCGGGAATTCGCGAACGTCATTAAATCAGGCCGGACTCACATGCAGGACGCCGCGCCCATCACGCTCGGCCAGGAATTCGGAGGCTGGACGCGGCAGCTCCAGAAGGGCCGGCTGAAAATCGAGCTGCTCGCAAAAAACCTTCTCGAGCTGGGGATCGGCGGTTCGGCCGTGGGCACGGGCCTGAATACCACGCTGGCCTACCGCAGAAAAGTCGTTTCTTATTTGAAACAGCAGACCGGCCTGCCGGTCAGGACCGCTCAGAACACGTTCGAGGTCATGCAGTCAGACGAAGACTTTTGCGGGCTTTCGAGCGGGCTGCGCGATTACGCGCTCGCGCTCATCCAGATCTGCAACGACCTCAGGCTTCTCAGCTCAGGCCCCAAAACCGGCCTTTCGGAAATCCGCCTTCCTGAACGCCAGCCCGGCTCCTCCATCATGCCGGGCAAGGTCAACCCGGTCATGCCCGAAGTCGCGATCCAGACCGCTTTTCAGGTCATCGGCAACGACCTGGCCGTCGCCTTCGCCACCGCCAGCGGGCAGCTCGAACTAAACGTCATGCGCCCGATCCTGATCCACAATCTGATGCACTCGCTGGAAATTTTGAAAAATGTCACACGGGTGCTTTCTGATTTCTGTGTGGAAGGGATCCAGGCCGACCGCGAGCGCTGCTTTTATTACGCGGAAACCGGCTTCGGTATCGCCGCGGCCCTGAACCCCCATATCGGTTACAGCAAGGCCGCGGAATGCGTCAAGGAAGCGATCCGCGCAAAGAAGACTTTGAGGGAAGTTGTGCTGGAGAAGAAGCTCCTGACTCCGGCGCAGGTCGACCGCATTCTTTCGCCCCGCAGTCTTACCCGCCCGAAAAACAAATAGCTTCAGTGCAGGAAAGGCTTCCCCAAGTCAGCGGGAAAGCGTCAAAAAGTGTGGGGAATCGCGTCAGGGTCGCCTGCCGCTTTTCGCAGCAGGACCATGGTTTCCTGGATCCCTTCGCGCAGCGAACCGCGGAACTCGAAGCCGCGCGCCATAAGCCGATCCGCTGAAACGTCCGTTGAAAAAAGGGTCATCATCGGCGAATCTACCAGTTCGAAAGCAGTGCCTGGATTTTCTTCCTGCAGGATATCGAAGATGTCGCGCACGGTGTAACTGCCCGTGACCGCGTTGTAAATCTGCCCGTCCTCAAGTTTGCCATGCAGCCAGAACGCGATCGTATTGACGGCGTCCTTCAGGTCGAGATAAGGCCTGCGCTGGTCGAGAGCTGTGCGCCAGACGCTGAGCGGCTTGCCGAGCGAGGCCTGCCAGCAGAAACGGTTGACCGCTGTGTGAAAGCGCATGCCGGGCGAAACACCGAAAATAGTGCCGAAGCGGAAAATGTTGAATGACAGGTTATTTTCAGAGCCCCAGCACTTCAGAAATTGCTCAGCCTTTAGCTTGGAATGCCCGTACGGGGTAGTCGGCGTCAAGCCGCTGAAAGGCGAGTCTTCATCCGTGTGCCTTTCGTTATAAATGCTCGTGGTCGAGAAAAAAACCAGGGACGCGCCCTTCACCGCGCAGGCATGCGCGATTCTCCGGGTGCCCTCGTAGTTGACCCGGTCGGTTTCCTGCGGATTTTTGATGCTTTCCTGGGGCACGGTCAGCGCGGCCAGATGCACCACGCGGTCGCCCGGACCCAGAAAATCCTCAAACGGGAAATCCAGGATGCCGCTTTCGATAAAACGGTAGCGGCCCTGCGGCGGAAGGCAGAAAAGGGAGCTGTATCTCTGGGTGAAAAGATTGTCGATCAGGACCATCTCGTGGTCGGGAAAAAAACCGGGAAGAGAACGGATCAGGGAAGAGCCGATATGACCGAGTGCGCCGGTTACCACGATGCGGTTCATGAAACCTCCTGAGCCTTCGCCAGCGCGAGGCTTTCGAGCGTCATCACAATCCCTTCTTCGAGCTCCGTTTCGGGCTTCCATCCCGAGGCTTTGGTAAACGCGGAAAAATCCGCGGCAAAGCTGCGGCTTTCCAGCGGCGGGAGCGGATGCTCCGGCTTTTTGCCAATTGTGACACGGAGGCCCGTCCTTTCGAAAGCTTTTTCTGCGGTCAGCCGGAAGGCGTCGGCAAAACTTGTGCCCCGCCCGCTGCCGATTTCGAAAGACTGCCCCGCGGTTTTTTCCATGGCCGCACCTGCAAAAAGAAAGGCCCGCGCCGCGTCTTCCACATAAAGGTAGTCACGCAGCCGCTCCGGCGCGCCCAGGATTGTCAGGTTTTTACCTTCTGCCGCGAGGCGGATCATTTTATTGAGCACTCCCCGTTCCGGGCTGCCCTCGCTGCCCGGGCCGTAAAGATTCGAAAGCCGCAGGCTGGCCGCGCGCAGCACGCCCCGGCGCGAGGCCTGGAGCAGAAGCTCTTCGGCCTCCTGTTTGTGCTCTTCGTAAATGCCGGCGCCGGGCTTCTCTTGCGTGACCGTGCCCGCAAAAATTACGTCCACTGATTTCTTCCGTCCGGCGGAGATATCAATCAGGCCAAGCACGGGCCTGACGTTGATTTCGTAATTCTGTCCGGGGCTGCCGGAAGCGGCGTCCGCGCCTGTCTGCGCCGCCAAATGGAAAATAATCTCCGCCTGTTCCAGCTCCCGCGCCCAGAGATCAAGGCCGCGCACGTCCCCGTAAATATCGCGCACACCGGGCTGCGGGGTAAGCGGCCTGCGCGCCCAGCGCGTCAGATGGCAGCCGGCTTCCTGCAGCATGGAACAGAGGCAGCTGCCCAGAAACCCCGAAGCGCCGGTAACCAGCACGTTTTTCCCCCTGTAATAAACGGGGTTCATGCCAGCACTTCGACTTCCGGGACGTAGACGATCCATTTACCGCCGCGCTTCATAAATTCGGTTTCCTTGGCCATGATTTCGGCGGAGTGGTTGTAGGCAAAAAGAAGGGCGTAATCGGGATATGAATCGGAAAATTCCGCATAAGGCCGGACCGGAATATGCGCGCCCGGTGAAAACTTCCCGTGTTTCGAGGGCGTGGTGTCATAAATACATTCCAGGAGATCGGGCCCGATTCCGCAGTAATTAAGCAGGGTGGTGCCCTTGGACGTGGCGGCATAGCCCGCGACCCGCGCGCCCTGTTTTTTCAGCTCTTTCAGAAGCTCCACCAGCCTCTCGCGCGAGCGGACGCAGCGTTCGCGGAATTTTTCAAAAGTTTCAGGTCGCGCCACCCCCAGCGCCTCTTCCTTGTTTATCAGGTCCCGCGCGCGTGTTGAAATGGCTCCCTGCCCGCGGCGGCAGAGCGTGTAGCGCATGGAACCGCCGTGGGTCCAGACCGGCTCGGCGTCCGCAAGCTCCAGGCCGTGCGACGCAGCAAATTTACGCACCGCGGAAACTGAAAAGAGGAAGTAATGCTCGTCATAGATCTGGTCGTAGGAGTTTTTTTCCAGCACTTCACCAAGGTAAGGGTCTTCGAAGATCAAGCGGCCGTCTTCAGCCAGCAGCGTCTTGATGCCGTCGAAAACCGAATTAAGATACGGGATGTGGCAGAACACGTTGGCCGCGTAAATCAGCTGGGCGCGGCCTTTCTGTTTCAGGATTTTTTCCGCGGTCGCCGCTTCGAAGAATCCCTGAAACGTCTCCACTCCGCGGGAGGCCGCGGTTTTGTTCAAGCCTGCGGAAGGCTCCACGCCGGTGTGAGGGAAACCTTTTCTGGCCAAGGTCTCAAGGAACGTGCCGTCGTTGCTCCCAATCTCGACCACCAGGCCGCCGGGTTTCAGCTCCCCTGCAAGCTTCGCAGCCAGCTCCCGGAAATGAGCGGCCATGCGCGCCGAACTCGAGGTCGCGAACGGATATTCCTCATGAAACATTTTCTCGCGCTCCGGCTGGCGCAGAAGCTGAAACATGCCGCAGTCCGGGCAAAGACCGGCTTCAAGCTCGAAAAAATACTCTTTGCGAAACTCCGATTCCGGCAGGAAGCCGTTGGCCAGAGGCATGCGACCGAAATTCAGGAAGGATTGAACGGGCGCGCCGCAGATCACGCAGGAGCTTTTCATGAGAAATGCAGCAGCAGGCTCAGCCGCCCTCCGTTGACGGAAAAGGACTCTTTAAGAATTTCCGCTTTCAGACCGGCCTTTTCAGCCAGGCGGGAAAGAGACTCTTTCGAAAAATGCAGAACGGGAAAATGCCTCGCGGCCTTCCGGTACTCCCCGCCCTTCATAAAAAGCTGCGCCGCCCAGACAAGGCTCTTGGCTGCGTAATCGCCCCGCAGAAAAGAAGGGCCGCCTGGAAGGTCGGTCAGCAGGAGCCTTGCGCCTGGCGCGGCGGCCTCGCGCGCGCCCTCGATCAGGCCCAGAATTTCGTCCTCGCTTTTGAAATACTGGACCACGCTTGCCGCAATAAAGACGTCGAACCGTCCGAAACGGGAAAAATCAAAGTTTCCGGGCTCCACGCGGTGAAACGAAACGTTGTTCATGCAGGAACAACGGGCTGAAGCAGCTGCGATCATGGCCTCGGAAATATCCAGGCCGCAGACAGACGCAGTTTCAGGAGAGAGGCGTTCCGCCAGATGCCCGGCGCCGCAGCCGAAATCCAGCACCCGGTCCGAAGACACAAGGCGCAGCACTCGGGCGGCCTTTCCCATAAAGATACGGGCGTTTTCTTCCCACGCGGCCGATCCGCGCCAGAAAAAGTCCGCGTTCCAGTAGCCTGCCCAGCCTGTTTTTGGGGCGGCTCCGTTCATGCCGCCGCCTCCTCGAAAAGAATCTCGCCCTCTCTTCCGGCATAGGGGCCGGCGTTGTTCCATTTCTCGAAACTTTCGAGCCCGCGAAGCGCCGCTTCTCTCTGGTCGCCGGCGGGAACACGGTTCCGTCTCCATTGCAGCGCGCGCTCCCGGTCTTCTCTCAGGCTGCTGCGGACTCCCCAGC
>CAZMMY010000094.1:0-6939 GCA_964567495.1 uncultured bacterium | reverse complement strand
ATCCTTATTCATAACAAGGCCGTACTGATGGAAATCATCCTCCGTGACCGAAATGCGGATCTTGAATGATTCGCCATGCAGGTTCACATAAACTGCTCCCGCGAATTCGATAGGCCAGAGCGTGCGGCCGGTCTTGGCTACGTCTTCCATCCCCTTGATCCAGCTTTCGATCTGGCGCGGGATGTTTTTGAAATCCATGAAATCGAAGAAGATTTTCATGTAAAGGTCCTGGCCTGTCAGGTGGTCGATGGTTTCGCCGCCTTCGATACTCGAAAGGTTAAGGTCTTCGAGATGGATCCCGAATTTCCGGTGCGTCAGGTTTTTGATTTTGACCGAGAGGCGGCCGACCTTGAAGATGAATTCCCTGCCCTCGACGAACACGTCGTCTTTTTTGATGACCTGGAAATGGATTTCAATGTCCCGCCAGGTCAGGGCGTCGTAGCGGTTAAAGTAAACGCTTTTGAACCCCGCCTTATGGACCTCGACGCCGCGGATATAGGCCTGGTCGCTCAGAAATTTCAGGGTAAACCTGCTCAGGGGAGCAAGCAGCAGCGACATAACAGCGTAAGAAGCCGCGACCGTAAGCGTTAAAATAATGAGAGGCTTCTTGAGACGCCGGAGGATGTTCATGGCGGATTTTACACGAATTCGACGCGGGGTGAGGAAGGCAGCAGGCCCAGGCGGGCGCCTTCCTCGAGAAGTATTCGCAGGCCCTGCTCGGATTTCCGGCTGAGCTCTACGGTATCTTCATTGACATACATGCCGACGAACCGGTCTCCAAGATTTTTGGAAAGCCCTCTGCCATATTCGAGAGCATAGTCCAGGGCGTCGGAGCGGTTATCGAGGGCAAACTGGATGCTGTCGCGGAAGACCTGCGCGAAAGCCTGAATGTTTTTCTGGCCGAGGTCGCGGCGGATGACGTCCACGCCAAGCGGCAGGGGGCAGCCGGTTTTATCATGCCACCACACACCGAGGTCCAGGATTTTATAGAAGCCGCGGTCACGGTAAGTCAGCTGGCCCTCATGGATCACAAGGCCGTAATCGACTTCGCCTTTTTCCACAGCATCGAAAATCTTGTCAAAAGGAATAAAAACAGCCTGAAAATCTTTTTCGAAAATCTGCAGCGCAAGATAAGCGGTGGTCAGTTTGCCGGGAATCGCGATTTTCTTGCCGCGAATTTGAGCAGGCGCAACTTCCTTGTCCGGCGCACTGCCTTTGGCTACCAGAATCGGGCCGTATTTATTCCCGACGCTCGCGCCGGAACGCATCACGATATATTTCTCGGTCAGATATGCATACGCATGGCAGGAAACCGCCGTGACTTCCAGCTCTGCTTTCATCGCGCGCTGGTTCAGGCTTTCAATGTCTTCGATCACGTGCCCGATCTTGAAATTCTTCATGTCGATCTTGTTCTTCGCGATGGCGTAGAACATGAACGCGTCATCAGGGTCCGGGCTGTGGCCAAAACGGATATCGAGGGTTTGTGTCAGGGTCGTCATGGGCCCATCATCATATCAAACCTGGCCCAAGGGTCAATGGCTCGATTTTTAGAAGCGGTTGGGCTATACTTCCTCCTATGAAAACAAGTCGTATTTTCTCCTTTTTTATGGCCTTTTTACTAGCCTGCTCTCCCCTGCGGGCGGAGGCGGACGGCACCCGAGGCTCCGAGCTCCAGCTGACGGACCTGGCCATCCCCGACACCCTGGGCACAATCGACAGCCGGTTCGCCGGCACCAGCGACCACTGGGTCATCCTGATCCAGGATATCCACGCGCACCTGACAGCCCAGGAAAATATTTCGGCCATTGTCGATCATTTGAATTCACTGTACGGAATCGAAACCTTCGGCATTGAAGGCGGTTGGTCCAAGACCAAGCTTTTCGCCTCGAATAAACTTCCGCAGTCCAAGGCCAAGCAGATGCTCGCGCGTTCACTTCTCGAAGAAGAATACATCACAGGCCCCGCCTACTCCGGCCTCTTTTCCCCGAAACCGCTCAAACTGATAGGGATCGAGGACCGCGAACTTTATATGAAGAACCGCGAGGTTTTTTTGAGCCACATGGCCGGCCGCGAACAGGCAGAGCAGGAACTGGATGTGCTCGAAAAAGAAATGCTGGCGCTCAAGACCCTGCTTTACGGCCGCGACCTTGCCGAGTTCGACAAGGGCCTGACAGCTTATCGAGCGGGAATCAAAGCAGAAGAATTCCTGCCGGCGCTTATCGCGGCGGCCGAAAACTCGGCCGCCGACCTGAGCGACCTGGACCAGGTCCAGCATTTCCAGGACATCATGGCTGCGGCTGCCGCACTCACCCGCGAAAAACTCGCTTCCGAGGCCAAACGGCTGGAAAATCTTTTTGGAAATTCCGGCCGGCTGAATTTCGAGGAAATTTTGAGAAGCGGAAAAGTGCCCGATGAACAGCTGGCCCGCTACCCGGAGGCCTTGAAATTCAAAAACGCACTGGCACTTTCCGACGCCCTTTCACACCACGCCTTCGGCGCCCAGGTAGATGAAGCGATCGAGAGGGTCAAGGCAAAACTGATCGCCACTCCCGAGGAGAAAGACCTCGACCTGCGCTCCGAACGGCTTCAGCTGGCCAAAAAAATCATTCTCCTGCGCGCTGTGCCCGCGGACCTGACAAGGGCGGCTAAATATAAAACTGAAATGCAGAAAGATATCGGCGAAACAGGTTTGAGCGAGGCTTTCAAGGCAGGCGTCAGCTTTTACAGGCTGGCCAAAAAACGCGACAGCATGTTTTTCAAAAGCATTACTTCACAGCCCCTGCTTGCGGGCAATATCGCAGTGGTAGCCGGCGGGTTCCACACTGAAGGACTGACGGCCCGCCTGGAAAAGCGGAACATTTCCTACATGATCATCACCCCCTCACTGGGCAAAGAACCCGTCCCGCCGGATGAAGCGCTTTATTTCAAACGAATGGCCCAGGATGCGGCCGGGCGACAGACACTCTCCCATATCCAGAACCGCTTCCTGCTCGGTTCATTCGACAAGGGCTTCGTGGCTGGGGTCGGAACGCTGAAAGAAACAAACAACATCCTCAAAGCGGTTCAGACGCTGTTGACCGCGGTGGCAGCGGGCGGTGTAGAAAGCGCAGGCGGAAGCAAGCCCTCCCCGGCCTTGACCTCCGCAAGCTTCCTGGCCATGCAGCCTGCCCGGCAGAAACAAATGCTGGAAAAATGGCTGGAGGATTTCAAATCTTCGAAAATGCCCATCGTGATCGCAATCCGCACGTCTTCCCTTCTGGAGCTGCTGAAAGATCCGGCCGGCAAAGCATTCTGGAAAAGCTGGGTCGCGCCGGACAAGCTGACGACCGTGGGCGAGCTGAAAGACAGCGATGAGTATATCGACGAACTTCTTGGCATGAAAGCCGCCGTCGTGCGGCTGAAAACAGAAACTTCGGACGACATCGGCATTTTGATCGAAAAGAAATTCTTAAGCGGGGAAATCAAAAAAAATGTAGCGCTGATCGACGCAGACTATAAAACCGATAAGTTCCTGACCCTGCCGGAAAGCCCGGCATCGCTCATGCTGGCACGGCTTCTACTCGAAGGAAAATTTTCAGGCGGCATAACAGAGGAATTGCTGGGGAAGGTCTCTGCCCTGCTCACAGAAATCTTTGAAGCTCAGGGCCTGCTGGAGCAGTCGGCCTAAGTTTCCGACCTTAACTTCCATCTCTCGGAAGTTTTGTCAAAAGCCTTTTCGATCATTTCGCGGAATTTATCTTCTCCCACGAACATACCGATCATCCCGAGTTCCCAGGAAATCTGGACGTTCACTTCAGTGCCCGTGCCCGCGCTCTTGAACTCCGCGGAAGTCTGCATGGAACCGCCCATAGGCAGCGTCGTCTGATAAAGCGTCTTTTTCCCCGGGTCCCATTCGCGGACTTCGTGCTCCATGTCCACAACTTGGCCGGCGATCAGGCATTTCTCTCGCCACTCAAGCCCGCGGCCCTCGCGGATGGCGCTGGTGATTTTGCTTTCCTTGACACCCTCCACCCATTCCGGCGTTTTTTCGATGTCTGACCAGACTTTCCAGACTTTTTCGACCGGCACGCTGAAAAAAACCTGTTTGGACATTTCTCCCATGTTATCCCTTCAGCACCAGCCCAATGGGGCAGTGGTCCGAGCCCATGATATCGGGATGGACGGTCGCGCTTCTGACTTCGGAGACCATGTCCCCGGTCACGAAATGATAATCGATACGCCAGCCCAGGTTTTTCTTGCGGGCAAAAGTCCGCATGTCCCACCAAGTGTACTGCTCGGGCTTGTCGTTGAATTTCCGGAACACGTCGACGTTGCCCGCGTCGATCCAGCGGTCAAGCCAGGCGCGCTCCACAGGCAGAAAACCGGACACGTCCTTGTTTTCTTCGGGCCTCGCAAGGTCGATGGGTTTGTGCGCCGTGTTGTAGTCGCCCGAAACGATCAGCGGCTTGCCCTTAGCGCGGAGCTTTTTTGTAAACTTCATGGTCGCTTCGTAGAAGTCGAGCTTGTAGCGGAGGCGTTCGTCGCTGCGGCCTCCGTTCGGAAAATAAATATTCAGAAGGGTAAAGTCTTTGAATTCCGTGAGCAGGACACGGCCCTCGCTGTCGAATCCGGAAATCCCGTAGCCGGTGCTGACGTGCAAAGGCATTTTTTTGCTGAAGGTCGCGACGCCGCTGTAACCCTTTTTCTCCGCGGCGTTCCACGAAACGTGATACCCGGCGGGATTCAGGAGAAGCGCGTCCAGCTGGTCAGGATGCGCCTTTGTCTCCTGCACGCACAGAATGTCCGGCGATTCTTTCGCAAGCCACTCAAGAAAGCCCTTCTTTTGCGCCGCACGAATGCCGTTAACGTTCCAAGACAGAATTTGCATGCCGAAGAGGATAACAAAAAAACCCTCGATCAGGAAGCTTGTTCATAACTATATTAAATACAATGGTTTACAACTCAGCTAAACCTTTTAGACGTTTCCGCGTCTAATAGAGTGAAAAGAAGGAGGAACACCTCATGAAAACGAACCTGTTTCAGAATAGTTTGAAAGGCGCGGCGGGGCTGGCCGCTTTGATCCTGGCCCTTAATGTTTCCCCTGTTTTGTACGCGGACGAAACCACAGAGCAGAACGGGCCTCGCGGTCAACGCGCGGAAAAGTTTCTGGAAAACCACCCGGAACTAAAAGAGAAACTCGACGCCAACAAGGACGGCGTCGTAGACCAGGCGGAATTCCGCCAGGGGCGTCAGGAGAGGCGCCAGGAAAAACAGGAGCAGTTTCTGGAGAAACATCCTGAGCTTAAAGAAAAGCTGGATGCCAACGGCGACGGCTCTGTCACCCGCGAGGAATATAAAGAAGCGAAACAGGAACGGCGGGAGCAGTTTCTCGAAAAACATCCGAATGCTGCCGAACGCCTCGACAAAAATAACGACGGCGAAGTCAGCGGCCGTGAATGGAAGCGCGGCAATCAGTCTGGCCGCGACCGCGACAATAATCCTCCCGGCCCCAAGGGCGGCCCGGGCACCAACTGGGAAAACCGCCCCGGACCCAGCGGCGGCTACGGAGCTGGCCCTGACCAGGGAGGATTTCAGCAGGGACGCAGGGACTTAGACAATAATCCCCCTGGCCCTCGCGGCGGACAGGGAACCAACTGGGAAAATAAGCCCGGTCCGCAGGGCGGCCCCGGAGCAGGAGCTGATCGCGGCGGATTTCGGCAGGGACGCAGGGACTTAGACAATAATCCCCCTGGCCCTCGCGGCGGACAGGGAACCAACTGGGAAAATAAGCCCGGTCCGCAAGGCGGCCCCGGAGCGGGAGCTGATCGCGGCGGATTTCAGCGAGGCGGCAATGGCGGGTTCGGCGGCGGCCGCCCCCAGCATCAGAGCGGCGGGAACCCGGGCGGCGGGAACAAACGCGGCCCGCGCCGTTAATAAATAAAAGAAAAATTAGCGCGACAAAAAGAAAACGGGAATCCGAAAGGATTCCCGTTTTTGTTTTACAAGGGATTAATCGCGAGTCAGGATTTCGAAGGCCCGGTCGGGATTGTCGGTCTTGAGGACCACACATCCCGCATCCTGATTTTTCATGGCTGTGCAGTAAGCGTAATGAATATTAATATCCGCCTGGGCAAGCACCTGGCAGATGCGGGTCAGCTCGCCCGCCTTGTTCTCAATCTCAAGAACTACGACTTCCTGCTCAAGTACATACAAATCTTCCTGCTCCAGAAGCAGCAGCGCCTTTGTCGGATGGTCTACCAGAAAACGCACTACGGCATTGTCGACTGTATCATGAATGGCCAGAGCGAGAATGTTGATGCCATTGTCGGAAAGAATACTGCAGGCTTTGGCCAAAACTCCCGGCCTGTTCGGCATGAAAACTGAAAGCTGTTTTTGGACTGGCATGGGCCTAAGTCTACCAACTTTTGTAAAGGCTTACGATATTTTTTTTGACTATGCCGGCATCCGGCTGATGATCCGCTGGGCCTGCGCCGCAGCAGTCTTGGGCACGGCCACACCAATGCCTTTCAGGGAGTTGCCGTGGATGTCCTTCTTGCCTTGCTCATATAGAATACATTCGATTTCGTCTTCCTGAAGACGAGCCTGCAAAGCCCTGCCCTCGTCCAGCGAAGCCGTTTCATAAACCTGGATCCAGATCTCGCCGGGATTGCGGCGCGGACGGAACCACTTACCTGCCTTGAGCTGCCCGCCGGAATCCTGCGGGGCGGGAATACTGCCCTGCTGTCTGCGGCTCCAGTAAGCCAGCAGATAAAGAGTCGCGCCGAGCAATATAAGATAAATGACGAGTTTGATCATAAAATTCCCTGCTGGAATTATAAAGGATGAGCGCCGATTTTCCCAACCATGAATTCAGCGTCAGGAAAAGGGGGCGTATTGCCCCAACTGGCTGTAGACGAGAAAGAGGAGCGCGGCAAGAACCAGCAGATGGCTGAGAGTCTT
>CAZMMY010000093.1:0-6970 GCA_964567495.1 uncultured bacterium | reverse complement strand
ATCCTGACGACTTTCCCGTCGTTCATGGGCGTAAGGCCCAGGCCGGACTTCTGAATACCTTTTTCGATTTCGCTGATAAGCGACGGGTCCCAGGGCTGCACCGAAATGGTTTTCGGATCAGGCGTTGAAATGTTGGCAACACCCTTCAGCGGCGTGGGCGTGTTGTAATAATCAACCAGGATGCCCTCAACCAGCGCAATCGAAGCGCGGCCGGTGCGGATGTTCTGGAATTCCTTTTTTGTGGCTTCCAGGCTCTTGGTCATTTTCTTTTTGGTTTCTTCGACGATTTTTTTAACGTCCGCGACAGCTTCAGCCATAAAGACCTCCGTTAGGAAACTGTTGTTCCGATATTTTCGCCGAGCATGACGCGGCGGATGTTGCCGTACTTCGTAAGATTGAAAACGATAATGGGAAGTTTATTGTCCATGCAGAGTGAGATCGCAGTCGCGTCCATGACCTGCAGGCGATTTTTCAAAACTTCCAGATAGCCCAGCTTCTCGTATTTCTTGGCGGTCTTGTCCTTGACCGGATCGCTTGTGTAAACGCCGTCCACCTTAGTGGCTTTCAAAATTACGTCGGCTTCGATTTCGATGGCGCGCAGCGCGGCAGCCGTATCAGTCGTGAAATAAGGGTTACCCGTGCCTGCCGCGAAAATTACGACTCGTTTCTTTTCAAGGTGCCTGATGGCCCTGCGGCGTATATAAGGCTCGGCCAGCTCCTTGACTTCGATCGCGGACTGGACGCGTGTCTGGACGCCCATCTTTTCCAAAGCGTCCTGAAGAACCATGGAGTTGATGATGGTAGCCAGCATGCCGACATAATCGGCGGTGGCGCGGTCCATGCCGCCCTTGGAAGCCTGAAGGCCGCGGAAAATATTGCCCGCTCCAATCACGATAGCAAGGTCCAGCCCCATTTCATGGACTTCCTTGACCTGCTGAGCTATTTCAGACGCCACTTTAGGGTCGACGCCATAGCCCAGATTGCCCTGCAGGGCTTCGCCTGAGAGCTTAAGCAGAACGCGCTTGAAAACCGGTTTTGCGGATTTTTTCATGAAAGGCGTCTCCCGGAAGGATTCGCCGCGGCAGGAAATTCTTTTTTGAAAGGACTCGAATTCACCGAGCCGGTCCCTTGGTAGAAGGTTTAGTTGCCGCCAAGCTCGAAACGGACGAAACGGCGGATCACAATGTTTTCACCGATCCTGGCAATGACTTCAGTCAAATATTCCTGGATCGTCTTGGAATCGTCCTTGATGAACTTCTGGTTCAGCAGGCAGATATCTTCGAAACGCTTGGCCAGCTTGCCCTGCATGATTTTCTCAGCGACGTTCTCGGGCTTGCCTTTGATCTCAGCCTGGAAATTGGCCTTCTCGCGCTCAAGGTCTTCGGCCGGGATGTTTTCCTGCGAGACGTAGAGAGGATAAGCCGCGGCGATCTGCATCGCGATGTCCTTGGCGAACGCCTGGAACTGCTCGTTGCGCGCCACGAAATCGCTTTCGCAGTTGATTTCAAGCAGAACGCCCAGCTTGCCGGCTCCATGAATATAAGAAATAATCTGGCCTTCCTTGGCTTCGCGGGTGGACTTTTTCTTGGCAATGTCCAGACCCTTGCGGCGTATGATGTCCTGGGCGGCCTTAAGGTCACCTTTGGCTTCGACCATGGCGGCCTTGCAATCCATCATGCCGGCGCCGGTCAGTTCGCGAAGTTTCAGAAGTGCTGCTTTATCGTCCTGTTGTGAAGTCATAGTCATAATAGGCTATTTCGCCTTCTCTTTCCTGACTGGAGCTTTTTTAGCTTTGGTTTTGTCCTGTTCGGGAACAACGGCTTCACCCGCAAAACGGGCGGCCAGCTGTTCTTCGACGGAATCGGGAATAACGGCCTCAAGGTCGTCACCAACGGCGGAACCTTCAGCAGCAGCGCCGGCTTCCTGCCCTTCGGCAGCTGCGGCGGCAGCGGCAGCAGCAACGGCACCAGCATTCTTGAACTCAGCGCGGCCTTCGCTCAGGTTGGTCGCAACCAGATCGCAGAACAGCTTGATGGCGCGGATCGCGTCGTCATTTCCGGGAATGGGATAATCCACGAGGTCCGGGTCGCAGTTGGTGTCGAGCACGGCCACGATGGGAATGCCAAGCTTGATGGCTTCCTTGATCGCGATTTCTTCCTTCTTGGAATCGATCACGAAAAGGGCGCCCGGCAGCTTGCGCATTTTGCGGATGCCGCTCAGGTTCTTGAGCAGCTTCTCGCGTTCTTTTTTCATCATGCTGGCTTCTTTTTTCGTCACGAACGCGAAACCGCCTTCGGCCTCGGTCTTATCGATATGTTCGAGACGGGCGACGGATTTGCGGACGGTTTCAAAGTTCGTCAGCATACCGCCAAGCCAGCGCTGTTCGATATAAGGCATTTCGCAGCGCTGGGCAGCTTCCTTAAGAGGCTCCTGAGCCTGGCGCTTGGTCCCGACCAAAAGGACTTCTTTTCCTTCAGCCGCGACTTGCTTCAGAAACGCGAGAGCACCGGCGAGGCAGGAAAGGGTTATTTCGAGATTGATGATGTAGATGCCATTGCGTTCCCCGAAAATGTACTTCTTCATCTTGGGGTTCCATCTCTGAGTCTGATGACCGAAATGAACGCCGGCTTCCAGAAGTTGTTTAATCGTTACTTGAGCCAAAAAATCCTCCTTGAAATAAAAAGCTTACCTATTTGATGACGTCACGCCATCAAAAAACGGATGCCATGCCCTTGAATGGGAGACCAAAAAGCAGAACTGAAGAGTCCCGAAAATTGGGCCCTCAGTATAGCAAAATCCCCGGGAGTCTCAACCGTTTTTTTCCCTTTAGCAGGAGAAGCTGCTTAAACCTATGCCTTTAATAGACTTAGGGCTTCCAGAACCTCATCAGCGTGCCCGGTTACTTTCACCTTGGGGAAAATACGGCTGATCTTCCCTTCCTTATCAATGATGAAGGTGGTCCGCTCAATGCCCATGTATTTCTTGCCGTACATGCTCTTTTCTTTCCAGACACCGTACTTTTTTATAGTTTCCCGGGTCTCATCGCTCAGGAGCGAGAACGGCAGCTTGTATTTACCCTGGAATTTCAGGTGCGAGACAGGCGAATCCGCGCTGATCCCGAAAACAACGGCGTCTTCCTTCTCAAGCTTTTTGATACGATCGCGGAAATCACACGCCTCCTGGGTGCACCCCGGCGTATCGTCCTTGGGATAAAAATAAAGAACGATGTTCTTTTTGCCTTTGTAATCGGCCAGGCCCACGCTTTCGCCGTTTTCGACGGGCAATTTAAACGCAGGAGCCTTGGAGCCTTCTTTGAGTTCCGCCATGTTTTTCTCCGGGGGGTTTTGAATGTAATTTAAATCGATGAGGTATTATTCGATTTTTTCGCGGGAAGTAAAGCCCTTGCCCACTTCGTGCCAGTAGCCGACTTTCGACTCACCCATCTTCCAGCACAAATAAACAACCTTGCCCTTATAAACGCTGTAAAAATCCACAAGGCCGGAATCGAGGTCTTTAAGCAGGCAGCCGAGGCCGTGGATCTCGTCAACCAGGCTGTAAAATTCACTAATGGCTTTCTGGTATTCGTCGACCTTTTTGCTCAAAGCCGGCGAGGAGCCGCTATCGTCCTTGTCCGCAACAAGCTCCACCGCATCGATTTCGACTTCCAGCGAGAGGATTTTCTCTCTTAATTTCTGCAGGCCGCGGATGATTTCAAGCAGCCGCGGAAGGAGCTGATTGGCTTCCTGGACGGTAAAAACCTTGAGCTGGTTGGGGTCGTTTTTGTCCATAAGGCGCCTTAAAAAAGGCCGCCTCAATTATAACATACCGGGACAGCCTTAAAGCAAACCGGCGCCGGCTAAAGGGTTTATGCAACCCCTTGTCCGGCGCCGGTTTACTCCCCATTTCTTACTACTTACTTCTTCAAAGCGTTCTTAAGCTCGGAACCTGCGGAAAAAGCAGGAACTTTGCGCGCCTTGATCTGGATCGCAGCTCCGGTCTTCGGATTGCGGCCAGTGCGGGCCTTCCTCTGTCTAACGAGAAAGCTGCCGAAACCAATCAAAGACACCTTCTGACCCTTCTTCAAGGAACCCTTGATGGATTCGAAAGTGGCGCTGATCGTCTCCCACGCTTTCGCCTTGGAGATTTTCGCCTTCTTGGCGACTTCGTTTGCCAGTTCTGATTTGTTCATTTAATTTATCCCCCTTTCCTTCACAATTCCTTTTTTTAGACCGTAAGGTTAACCGGTTTTTAATCCGGCCCCGAAAGGCCGGCTTAATTTTTTAGTACTGCTTCCACTCCTCGTGGGCATCGCGGTGAAGAAGGTCGACCACAGCCTGGCGAGCGTTCTTGCCCGTAAACAGGATCTGATAGACCTCGGAAAGAATCGGAAGCTCGACGTTCAGCTGCTTACAGAGTTCGTAAACGCTTTCGGCAGAGGCCACGCCCTCGGCCACCATTTCCATGCCTTTGAGAATGTCTTCGATCTTCTTACCCTGGCCCAGTTCGCGGCCCACACGCAGGTTGCGGCCATGGTCGGAAAAGCAGGTGGTGACCAGATCGCCCAAACCAGAGAGGCCAAAAAATGTGCTGGGGTTCGCGCCGAGGCGTGTGCCAAGGCGGGTCATTTCGAGAAGGCCGCGGGAAATCAGGCCGGATTTGGTGTTGTCGCCGAATTTCAGGCCGTCGCAGACGCCGGCCGCGATCGCAATCACATTCTTGAGCGCGCCGCCGAGCTCGACGCCGAGCACGTCCGTCTGGACGTACACGCGAAAATAGGTGTCCATAAAGGCTTCCTGCACGGCGATAGCATCCGCCTCGATTTTGGAGGCCGCAACCACGAGAGTCGGAACATTCCGGGCCACCTCTTCAGCGTGGGAGGGGCCGGAAAGAACGACCAGCCGGATATTGTCCCCCAATACAGAAGCGATAATCTGGGACGGCCGAAGGAGGGTCTTTTTTTCAATACCTTTGGAAACGCTGACCAGAATCTTATCGGAGGCCCCGTATTCCTTGACCTTGAAAAGGATGTTTCTGAGAAACTGGGTCGGAATGGCCAGGACGATAATGTCGGATTCCAGGGCCTGTTTCAAATCGGAGGTAATTTTGACGTGCGGAGAAAGAGGTACTCCGGGGAGGAACTTGACGTTCTCCCTTTTTTCCTCGATTACTTTGGCGTAATCCGGAAATGCGGACCACAGCCAGACATCATTATTTTTACGCGCAATGACAGTCGCAAGCGCGGTTCCCCAACCGCCATCCCCAAGGACGGTGACCCGGTTTTTTTTCATGCTCTCCCCAGCCTTCAATGAAAAATGCAACGGGTTTAAAAAGTGCTGCACGCTCGAAACCCTTGCGCCGCAAGGATTCGATCGGTGCGTACTTTAACACGGAAGAAACTCCGGGTCAAGGCTGGAAAATTTTTTTCAGGATTTTTGCGGGGAGTCTTTTGCGAGCAGCGAAAAAACTTCGACAAGGCCGCGGACTTCGGAGGGCATGCGCACGGGCTTCATGTCTTTATCGACGAACGCGTGCACAGAGTGTCCGGTCGCGACCAGCTTTTCGCCCTCTTTCTGAAAAACGCGGTACTCGAATTGGATGGAAGTCTGTCCCAGGCGGGAAACGCTGGTGCGGACGACAATCAGGTCGTCATACGTAGAAGGAGAAAAGTATTTGGCCGAAGTCTCCACCACGGGAAGAAAATAACCTTTCTTCTCGCATTCGGTATAAGGAAGGCCGAGCGCCCGGAAATACTCCGTACGGGCCGCCTCGAACCAGGTAAAGTAGTTGCCGTAATAGCTGATGCCGAGCTTGTCGGTATCGCCGTAGCGGACGCGGTATTCGAAATCAAAGTACTTCATTTTTTGTCCTCGATGCAGCCAGGCGCCACAATCCAAAAGCCAGGCCCGCGCCCAGCAGGTCCACACCAAAGTCCTTCCAATCGCAGGACCGGCCGCGCACATTGAGCTGCAGCAACTCCGTTACGCCTCCCAGCAAAGCGCAATACGCAAGGGCCAGCTTCTCCGCCCGCGTCCTCAGTGTCACAGTTGAGAAGGCAAGAAGGGTAAAGCAGAAAAGGACGAAAAATTCCGCGCCGTGCACCAGCTTGTCGTTCAGGTACTGAAAAATACGCGGGATCCGGCCGGGGGGAAGGACCGCGCCCTTGATAACCAGGAAATTAAACAACCCCCAAAGCGCCCATCTGAGCGCGCCGTGCATCCGGCGGGTCATTAAAACTGGTCTTTCAAATGGCTGAAGAAACCCTTTTTCTTGACCTGGGTTTTTTCGCCGCGGCTTTTGGCAAAATCCTGGAGAAGTTTTTTCTGCTCCGCGCTCAGCTGCGTGGGGACCTCCACGTCAACGCGAACATACAGGTCTCCCCTGACCTGCTGGTTGCCCAGCGGAGGAAGGCCGTGGTCCTTGAGCTTGAAAAATTTCCCGGAAGCTGTACCCGCGGGAATTTTAAGACTTTCTTCATTTTCAATGGTAGGAACTGCAACTTCCCCCCCCAGCGCAGCGATGGTGAACGGAATCAGGACTTCGCAATAAAGATCCATGTTTCTCCGTTCGAAAATAGCGTGCTGCTTGACCCGGATGTGGACGAACAGATCTCCGCGGCCGCCCCCTCGCAGCCCCGCCTCGCCCTCCCCCGAAACTTTGAGGCGCGAATCATTTTCAATGCCCGAAGGTATCTTGATGCTAAGCTTGCGTGTCTTGCTGACGCGGCCCTCGCCCTTGCAGCCATGGCATGGTTTTTCGATTTTTTCGCCTTCGCCATGGCAGCGCGGGCAGGTCCTGCGCAGCGTAAAAAAGCCCTGGCTTACACGGACTTCACCGTGGCCCCCGCAGTCCTTACACACAGTCTTCTTGGAACCTTTTTCAGCCCCCTCACCCTGGCATTCAGAACAGGTTTCGAGACGCGGAATTTCGAGCTGGGTCTCTTTCCCCTTCAAAACGCTTTCGAGGTCGATCT
>CAZMMY010000092.1:0-7023 GCA_964567495.1 uncultured bacterium | reverse complement strand
GACATGACCCGTAAGGATTGGAAACAGACCTTCCTGCGCAAGCTGGTCGACTATGCCATGGACGCTTCGACTGATCAGGCGGAAAAAGATCGCGTCCTGAAAATCGTAACCGGCATGGCCCGCTCCGAGATGAGGGGCAAGCCCATGAAGACCCGCCTGGAATATCAGGAAGAGACCCGCAGGATGGTTATTGAGATGATGATGGGCTTGATGGACGATCCTTCCGTCGCCGCCGCGGTTGTGGCCGAATGGGGCATCCCTGAGAAGAAAGAATTCAAGGCGGTCATGAATGAAAGCTGGAAGGGTTACCGGGAGGTTATGGACTCTGAAACCGAAATCGACAAGCTGGCCAGGGGCATCGCACAGGCGAAAAATCAGCTGAGCGGGCTTGATCCCCAGCAGGCGAGACAGCAGGCCGCCGCAATCCGCCAGGCTGAAATCAGGCTCGATGAAATGCGGGCCGCTCTCGCCAAACTTAAAAAGGGTCTGCAGTCCAACCCGCTGGCTTTGGGTGTTGCCAGCGGTAAATTCATTGTGGAGCTTAGCGACGCCGACGTTGCTGCGGCGACCTCGACGCCCGAATCTGCGAAGATGGACTTCGAAATTCTGACCGTCAACGGCAGGAACTTCCTGATCTTCGGCCTCGATGTCCTGGGCATCAAGCCCGCTCCTCGCGCCGGAACCTTCAAATCCAGCTCGCTGCGCCGAGAAGTTGTGGAATGGAATTACACGCTGGAAGCCGATGCCGCGCGCGCGCGTGAGATCGCCAGGCATATCGCCGACAAGGACCTGCCTGAATTCCTGCGTGAATACTATTATGAGCAGATCTTCGACAAGATCCTGAACGCGTCTTATGAGAACGCGACGGCTGCGGCTGAATATCTCGACATCGTCCGCAACTGGGCCCTCGCGAAGGGCCGCGACCAGGGCGTCAGGCTGTCCATGATTATGAGAATCCTTTCGCTTGCCGACAAGGACCCTGATTTCCTTGGCTATGCAATCGACACCTTCGGCCGGCCAGTCAGCACGCCTGAATCGTTCAATCAGGTGGTGGCTGACACGGTTGATTACCGCAAGCGTTATGACGCTTCGGTCAAGGAAGAAGAGGCGCTGTCGACCGAACAAAACACGATGCAGCAGAAAGCTTACGACGAAGTGAAGGCTTCACTCGGCAAGTCTGCAGCCATAACAGACGAAAGCGAAATCCTTGACCGCGCCAAAAAGCTCCTCGATGCCAAGCCTGAATGGAACGCTCTGAAGGACCGTATCGAGGCGCTGGCCAAAGAGCGTGAGCAGATCCTGCGCGACGGCGAAGCCAGCAGCGCGATCGGCGGTTTCGATATCTACGGTGAGCGCCTGTTCGTGGATGTGACTGACCTTGAACCGATCACTCCTGACAATGCCGAGGAAGTGCTGATCCGGATGGTTGGTGAAGACGGTTCGAAGAAGTTCGGGTTCACGTTTGTGAGCGTGGGCGGCGTGAACCGGGTTTTCCTGCACCAGAACGAGTTCAAAATCGGCAAGAACAGCACCACTTTCAACCGAGAAGACAAGAAGGGCGGCGCCCGCTCCGAAATGCGCGCAGGTGCCGGCGCGGTCAGACAGTCGCTCTTCAGCCAGCCGCTCGGCGCCAAGGCGAAGGCGACTGAACGGAAATTCGAAGAAATCCGCGCCTTCATCGAGGCGAGCCGCGACCAGCTGCCCGCGGAACGTTATGAAATGCTCCGTGCGGTCTTTTCGAAGATCGAGTCCATGAACGAGTTTTCTGATGCAGAGAAGGCCGAGATCCTTCAGGTCTTCAGTGTCATGCTGCGGTCTGAAGTCCTGGTCTTCCAGGAAATCGTCATGGGCCAGAACCACATGCTGATCAACTTCGACAACACCATGAAGAAGAGCCAGGTGGCGCACATTACGGATGGCGGCGACAAGACCCCGACCCGCGTTCTGTCGCTCAACCCGTTCCACCTGCTCAACCCGGCCAAATCGATCGAGCGCCGCGCCAAGGACCTCGAGATTGCGCTGAACCACGAAGAGACCCACGTCAACGTCGAGAAGGCGCTGAAACGCTTCGAAATGCGCCTGCGCGGCAAAAAGAAGATTCATGACGCCGTCCACGAAACCGCAGCTTATGTGACAACTATCGGTGATATGGACAATGCCGGCGAATTCGCCCCTGCTTACAAGAACGCCCGCGATACCATGGAGCTGCTTGTCAGCCTGGCGACGGGCCAGGACCTTGCGGCTGTCCGCCCCGTGCTCGAGAAGGGTGACTACGACACGATCATTACCTGGGTCGAGGCTCAGTCCAGGAACCCGGTTAACCGCCTTGCGCAGTCGATCCTGGTCGGCAAGCCCGTTGACGATATCGTGCTCGCGGATCTCAAACCGCAGGTCGTTGTATCGGGCAAGCTCGCGGCCTCCGCCGCGTGGCGCGGAATTATCACTAGCGAAACGTATGCTGAAAACGTGCTGGTCATGAAGAACGAAAACCAGTACACGGAAGCTTTCCTGAACCAGATGAAAGGCCGCCAGGGCCATGTGGCCAACCTCGTTCAGAAGTCCGATGGTATGATGGCGTCCTATGTGGCAGACAAGGCAGGCAAGGACATGTGGGTCGGTGTCTTCGCTCAGGAGAGGGTGGTTCTGGAAGGCCAGGAGCTGAATCCCGAACAGCAGCTGCAGATGGCGATCATGATCGCCCTGATCGGCGCCCAGCAGATCTACAAGTACCTGCAGAACAGCGGCGTCAAATTGTCGAACGCCAGGATCATCGACATGCTCGAGCTGAACTTCATCAACGATATGCTCGGCAAGGCCCAGCTCGAAGAGCTTGCCGCGCAGTCGGCATAATCGTAACTCCTTTTACAATAACGGGATAATTCGTTTGACAGGCCTGCGGGGCTCCTGTATAATTTTTTCAGAAGTTATGAATACGAAGTATAAACACACCGGCCGCGAGGCTGGAAGTAAGATTAAGCAGTGAGGGAACCGTGGAATCGGGAGACCGATTGCACGGTTTTTTTATTGTGGGGACCGGTTAAGGTCAAGAAAGGAAGCAACAATGGCTAAAGGCACAGTTAAGTGGTTCAGCAATCAAAAAGGTTATGGTTTCATTACTCCTGAGAATGGCAAGGACGTATTCGTCCATTTCAGCGCCATCCAGGGAGACGGCTACAAGAGCCTGAACGAAGGGGAAGCTGTCGATTTCGAAATTTCGAACGGCCCCAAAGGCGAACAGGCCATTAATGTGACCCGGTCAGCCCCTAAAAGATAGTTTTTTTAGACCTTAAAAAAACTCGGAAAAAGACCCGCTGAAAAGCGGGTCTTTTTTTTGCCTCCCGCCGGGCATGTGCTATCTTTTAGACAGCCATGAAAAATGCCCGTTTTTTTCTCTCGTTTGTTTTGGTTCTCACGTTTTGCTCCGCAGCGCACGCATTCACCATCAATTCTTTCAACAGCAAAGAGAGTGAGGAGGGGCAGCCCGCTGCGGATCCCGAGCTTAACAACGAATCCAATCAAAGCCCTGCAAGCAAATTTGGTTCTTATAAGCCAGTCTCGGTTTCGCCCGGAATGACGACTAACACCGGCTATGGATATGGCAGCACGAATTCAGCTTCTCAGACCACGGCCTTCGGTTCCTCAACTTCGAGCACGATGCAGCAGTCTATGAACCAGGGCTTCAAGCTTGGGAGCAGCTCGGGCGGCTTGCAGTCCGCCGCAAACGCTTCGAGTGCCGCAGTGACTTACACCACCACGGGCGCGAGCGCAGAAACACCGGCTGAGGGGGCTTCGAGTTCCACGACCGCCGGCGGCGCCAGCGCAAGTTCAGACTTTAAAATGGGTCAGATCATGGTGAAAAGCACTTCTTCCACGGACTCCGCCTCCGGCAGTTCCGGCACCTCAAGCCAGCCTAATGTTTATGTCTCTTGAGAATCTCTTAACCTATTGGTGTAAAATAATTTAGCTATTTTTTTGCAATACTCAAAAGGTGTGGGTATACTTGGAATAGTTACATAAATAACAAAGGTAACAGGATGGATTCTAAAACTCAGAAACTCTATACCACGCATGAAGTGGCAAAGCTTCTCGGAGTGACTCCGATCACGGTGATCCGGTGGATCGAGAGCGGAAAATTCCGCTGCTATACGACGGTCGGAGGGCACCGCAGGATTGGCCATGAAGAACTGGTCACTTTTGCCCGTGCCTACAATCTGCCCTGGAGAGGGGATGACGAAGTGGAAAAGCGCAAGGATTTCGTGGTTTTAACTGTGGATGACGAGCCCGACATGCTTGAACTCGAGAAAGACATCCTGACTTCAATGAACGATCTGAGGCTGATTCAGGTGACCAACGGCTTTTCGGCCGGCGCGAAGATGGTGGAAGAAAGGCCCGACATGGTGCTTCTCGATTTTCTGATGCCTGAGCTCGATGGCTTTGAATTCTGCCGGTTTGTGCGTGAAGATCCTCGTTTCCGCGAAATGCCCATTATCGCGGTCACGGGCCTGAAAACGCAGTCGGAAATCGCCAAAATGAAGGATTGCGGAGTCAACGACATCCTGTCCAAGCCGTTTTCGGCGCAGGCCCTTATGGACAAGGTCGAGTACTTCCGCCAGGCGAAAAGATCCAGCCGCTCAGCGGCCTGAGGCCATCATGGAGCTTCTCGGCAAAGTTTGGGTCCAATACGGCCACTTTTCATGTTATTTTGCCGTCGGCTTTCTTTACCTTCTCGCATTCCTGTTTCTCTTCCGCCTCATGTTCCGCAACGTGATTCTTCAAAATCTTTTTATTGGTTCCATCGCGGGGATGTTTCTTCTCCTGTGCTCCGCTTTTTTTATCCAGGCTGTTGTCTCGCCGTGCTGGAAAAACGCGTTTGTCGAATTGTGCTGGCTTGGCGCTTCGAGCGTTCCGGCCCTTCTTTTTCTTTGCTACCGCGGCCAGTCTTCCATGATCGCGCAGGCTGAGGCTATGACGTCGTCCAAGAAATTCAACCAGATGAAAGAAGAGTTCCTTTCAGTTGCGTCTCATGAGCTTCGGACCCCGCTGTCTGTAATCAACGGCTTCGCAGAAATCCTGGTGCGCGAAAAGCTGGGCAGCCTGAACGACGAGCAGAAACGACGGGTCCGCAAGATTCTGATGCAGGGCCAGCGCCTTAACCGCATCGTGGACGAGCTTTTGGACCTGTCCCGCATCCGTTCGGGCAAGGTAGACGTCCGCAAGGACGTTTTTGATCTGATTCCCGTGCTTAAAGCATGCCTCGACGACCATCAAGTGGTCTGTGAGCAGCAGAAAATCAAACTAATCGACGGCGTGCCCGACGTGCTGGGTGATGTTACGGGCGATGTCGAGCGTGTAACCCAGATAGTCGTCAACCTTCTTAATAATGCCATCAAGTATACCGAGCCGGGCGGGACCGTTACACTCCGGGCTTTTGAGGACGTTCCCAGAAGAGAGATCGTGATTGAGGTTGTGGATACCGGCCTTGGTGTGGATCCGGCCGACCAGCCCCGGCTTTTTGAGGAGTTTTACCGCGCCAACGATCCTAACGCCCGCAAGCTTTCTGGCAGCGGCCTGGGGCTTGCTATTGTGCGTCAGCTCGTGGAGGCACAGGGCGGCAAAGTGGGCCTGTCGAGCGAGGGGAAGGGAAAAGGTTCCCGTTTCTTTTTTACGCTTCCGACCGCCATACGCGGCCGAGCTGAAATTTTTTGTCCGGTTCCCATGAACAAGCCCGCTCCCACAGTTATCGTGCCTGTAAAAAAAGCCGGTTAGCCCCATTTCCCGCAGCACAAAACATTTTAAATTTCTTTCGTGAAATATTTTCCGTTTTTTGGTATTGTCTACCTGTAAGCGCTGCCTTATCCAAAACATAAACGCGGGTTTTTTGTGATTGATATTGAACGCACGCTCCGGAAAATTGTTTCAAACTGCTGGATTGAATGGAATTCGGATGTTCACATTCTCTTCCGTACCATCAACCGCTATTCATGGGGCCTGTTCCGCCGCAACCTCTATCGCTTCCTGAAGCTCCAGAATGAAAACCCTCTGGAGTTCCGCCGCCGCCTGTCTGAACTCCTTATCCGCCCCGATTTTCTGAACCTTATAATGAAGGTGGAAAACACCTTCAAATCCTACATGCAGCCGGCTTCGACGCTGGTTTCCGAGAAGTACCCTGAAATGGAAAAGGCGCCTGTCGGCTACTTTTCCATGGAATACGGGATCGACATTCTCAAGATTTATTCCGGCGGACTGGGCATTCTTTCCGGCGACCATCTCCGCGGCGCCAGCGACCTGGGCCTGAAAATGACGGGGGTCGGCCTTTTTTATCTCCACGGCTATTATGAACAGAAGATCAACACGGCCGGCGTCATGAAGGTTGCCTATGACCCGGTGGTGCCTCCATCCAAAAGGATGCGAGACTTCCTTCCTTTGGAGCCGGTCAAGCGGGCGGGAAGCGCGGAAGATCTGACGGTTTCTGTCGAAATGCCCGGCCGGAAAGTCAACGCCAAGGTCTGGAAGGCAAAAATCGGCCGTGTGGATCTTTTTCTCCTTGATTCCAATCTTCGCGAAAATCATGTGCACGACCGCCACATTACCCGCCGTTTATATGCATCCCAGAAACAGTATGATCAGGAACGCAAGCGCAGGCTCGAGCAGGAAATTATTCTGGGTATCGCGGGTGTCAAAGCTCTGGAAGAAGCTGGCGTCGCCCCCGCAGTCTATCATTTAAATGAGGGGCACGTGGCGTTCGCGCTTTTCGAAATCCTTCGAAACCTGATGCAGAAGGAAGGCCTTTCTTTTGATGAGGCCCGTACAAGGCTTGCGTCGCGTGTGGGCTTCACCACCCATACGCCCGTACCCGAAGGCAATGAATGCTTCGACGAAGGGCTGGTACGGCACTACTTGCAGCCTTATCTGGACACGTTTTTAAACCACCACGAGCGCGAGACGCTTTTCAACTGTGCCCGCAACCGCGAAGACCGGTTCGATATGACCAAGCTTTCGCTTATGATGACGGGCTATCGCAAC
>CAZMMY010000091.1:4930-7074 GCA_964567495.1 uncultured bacterium | reverse complement strand
CCATCGCCCGCTGATGCGGGCCGGCGTCTCCCGTCAGCACAGGGCCCGGTTTTCCTCGCAAGCCTTCGCACATGCCGCTTACGGCCGGGACGGGGTTTAGATTTTAAAAAACTCCGCCCTGCTTCCGGGCGGTAATGGGGCGGAACAGCCGTGCAAAACTTGGCCTGCATAGATGTGGAGACGCTGGCCCATCCACAGATGGGAGCAGCGAGGGTCCGCAGACAGGCAGGCCTTAGTCTTTGCCGGCTTTGGAGCTCAGACGCCAGGAAGCAGGGCAATAAGCTCCGCGCAGCGGTAACGAATCGCAGAAACAGAAAGCATGAAGAGATCTGATCGCCTGACTGCGAAAGACGAAAAGCCCAGGCGGCCTAAGCCGCGATCATGACGATCAGACGGGACTCGTACTTTTGGATCACGTCGCGAAGGTAGTTCTCGGAAAGGGTCAAATAGCCCTGCGAATCCTTCTCAAGGCCTTCGAGACTCTTCCCCGCTTCATCGTACTGCGCCCAAAGGAGCGCCGCCGCAAGCAGGCCGCTTTCCTCGTCCTCGATCTTGTACTTGAAGAAGCCGAGCCTGGCAGAGCTCGCAGCCGAGAAGCCATTCATACCTTCTGTCTTGCGGGAAAGGTGGATGCTCCGGAACTTCTTCCAGCCCTTGGCGAAATCGCGTTGGGTGTTATCGAAAGCCTGCTCCGCTTCGCGCGAATTGATCCAGATGTTTCCTTTCGTCTCCCGCAGCTCACGGAATGGCTTAAGGTACGGGTGCGCTGCGTCCTTCACGCCGTAGAAAACCAGCCGGACCTTGTCGGAGTGCATGTACGCCAGGGCGAACAGCTCTTCGCGCTGGGCCTGGGAGAACCCGGTCACCAGCTCTTCATAATCGATATAAACCATGACCGGCGTCTTGCTTTCCTTGATGGACTGCCTGGCGTCCAAGCCGGCAAGAGCAGAACCCGCCGTTTCGCGTAATTCCGAACGGGAGCCCGCCTTGACCAAAAGACCGCGCTGGATGCCCATCGAAAACGGCACCGCCACATAAGCGTGGATCCTGCCCGGCGTCCCCGCCGTTTTCAGTACGGCCAGAAGCTCGTCGTCGAAAGGAACTTTTTTGATGGTTGAAAGCGGGCGGCCATAAATGTCCTGCCGGGAATAGAACTCGGGCGAACTGATCAGGACGGAACCTTCTTTGCGGCTCTTGAACAGGCCTATTTTCGCCATGATCATGCTTGCGTCCCGGCCCGTGACAAGCGGCGCTTTGGCGTTCGCGGCCGCCCCGGCAGGCGTGGGAGTCATAACGTCGGTCGCGATTACGTGGTCGAAACCAAACCGTGTCAGGCCGGCTTCGGCTTTGTCCGCGGCAAAATCTGTTTCGATCAGCGTGTAGGAGCCGCCCGCTGCCTCGATCTGGGCGCGCACTTCCGCCAGCCTGGTTTTGATGTCCGCAAGGGCCGGCGCATAATTTTCGTAAGCCGTGACGTGGGCCCCGGCCAAAGCCGCCACGAGGCCGAGCCCGCCGAATTTTCCGGCGCCGATGTCCAGCACCGTGTCCCCGGCATTGATGCCAAGCTCCCGGAAGGTTCGCACACCTCTCCCGTAAATAATGTCTGCGTCAACCGCACCGGCGCCGCCAAAAACCCTGTCGCGATCGACTTCAATGGGGAAGGTAAAACGGTTGCCGGTGCTGTCATGAACGTAAAGCCTGCGGATGGCGGCCGCGACCGCGGGAGAAAGCTCCTCTTTCCGCGCCGGTTTAGCGGAAACCTCAACAACGCTTTCTTTCTTTTCTCTCGCCAGGCGCGCCAGCGTGCTGAGCGGCTCGAGATAGTCACGTTCGATCGTTTCCGTGACTTTGTGCGCCCGCATGAAAGCGTTGGAGAAAGCGGAAATGGCCTGGGCAAGTTCCCCGGCGCGTTCCCGCGGCGCGGCTTCGACCCAATCTCTGAAAAGGCCCATCTGCCCGGAAACGGCGGATAAATCTTTAAAATCAAAATCCTTCCAGTCCGCTGGAATCACCTCAGGGAGCGCGCGTATTTCGGAACGCCTGAGCCATTCAGATGCCAGCGTCACTTTAGCCGCAAGAGCATTATAAACGGGCTCGTCGTACCATTCCCACTCGGCATGGATAATAAGAGGTTCGTAACTGCC
>CAZMMY010000091.1:1684-4920 GCA_964567495.1 uncultured bacterium | reverse complement strand
CTTTGGGAACCATGCCGCGCAGCGCGCTGTTGAAAGAGTCAAGATTACTCTGCTCCGGCGTTTCCAGAGCCGCCCCTCTGCCCCAGTAAACGTCGAAAACATTGGAGACGTAAAACGTGTCGAGCGTAACGTCGTTGATCCGCATCCAGGAGGCGATGCGTCCGATAGAGACCTCGTCAAACAGATCCAGCTGCAGCATAAAAACTCGGTCCTCACGGAACATCCGGAAAAGATGCTTGAGTTTTTTTGCCGAATTAAGTCTGGCGGTCATCTTCAGCCATTCCGCCCCCAATGCGTCGAGCGGATATCCGCGCGAGCTCAGACCTTCAGCGATTTTCGCGAGCACGGAAGAAACCGGCTCAGCGTCTTCGATGCCTTCCGGCAGCGACCTGACGACTGCGGCAAAGGCCTTATGCAGATCGATTTCTTTTTTATTCACCCCGGTAAGCAGCGCGAGATCTGATTCCCGCTCCGCCATGACGGCTTCATTCACCAGCCCGGAAACACCCACGTGCAGGCGCAGCCTTTCGCCTCTGGGATGGGCCGCGAGCAGCGCCATGACAGCCGGCCATTCCCTCTCGACGCTTGTGATATACACCCTGTCCTCATTGACGAAGTTTTTTCTATCGCGGCCATCTTCCATTTGACGCAGAAATTCGCTGAAAGAAGTCTCCTTCGCATGAGGCGCCTCGGCATAAGACGCAGACCGCAGCTCGGAACGCTTTTCCGAAGGCCGAGAACCTCCCCAGACAGAGAAATACAGCCGCATATTGCTGTATTCATAATCGTAAACATGCTTGGGCGCCGCTTTTTTAAACGCCTTGAGTTCAGACACGGGTGCATGGAGAAGAAAATCATCGAGAGGAACACCCGGTTTGCGCCCGCTCCATTTTTCGTACGTGTCCACTATTTCGTAAAAATGGGCCGTCATAAGACCCGCGAGGTACGGGATGCGGGCAGCCGAAGGGTCCTGCACATGGAGGAGACCTATGTCGTCCTCCCCGTTGACCGATGGCAGGATCTCGCGAAGCTGCGAAAGCCTCACGCCGGCATCCGTCACGATGCGCAGATGCTTTTCGATCTGGGCGCTCAAAGCCGGGGCTTCCTCCGCATCAGGCGGCAGGCGGTGGGAAGTCACAAGCACATAAAGGCCCAGCACAGTCCGCGCGTCCGTCAGAATGCCGCGCCGCTCTGAGCGAACAGGGAAATCCGTTTCGAGGCCCGGGCCGCCCGAAGCGACGGTTTCAGCCAGAAAACGGAGGTCCCCGGAAAGCGCGTCAAAATCGATCGCGTCGTTCTCCGGATCGATTCCGTAATTAAAATGAAGGGCGGCCAGCAGGACGCTGAGAATAGCCATGCGATACCGCGCCTGCCGCGGCATATTCGCAACGCCTTTCGAAAGACGGACGAATGCGTTCTGAGCGGCCTTCGAGTGGACAAATGGAGAAATCGCGTAGTAAAGCGAGGAGTAGACCGACAACCCCGGTTTCTGGGAATAACGCTGAATCAGGCTCTGCACCGCAGCCCAGGTCCGGGAATTCAGCTCACCGGAAGAAGCCGCCTGCAGGGCCATCAGAGAAATGCCCGTCACGAAATCCTGCTGTGCGATATCAATGCCTTCCCAGCCGGAGACAAGATCGGGCCGGCTGTCGTCCCGAAGCCGGCGCGTACCATTACGCAGGAGCTGACGTATGAGTATGTTCTCGCTTTCGAAATCAAGCTTCTGCGAGCCGAACGAACGGCTATTGACGTCCTGAATGTAGTTTGCGGTACGCGGTACGTTACGGGTTTCGGAGCGCCTCTGCGATATCCGGGACGGGCCCGGCTTGCGCTGAAAGAAATCGAAGCTTCCGTAGGAAAGCTCGCCCAGGTCAATTCCGGCCATCTTGCGCATTTTGGAATTCCTTCCGTAGGACTTGAACGGAAACGGATGCGGCTGGCCGTATGTCGCATGGACGGCCCCGTCGTTCATCATGTCTTCGATGACCCTGCCGGCCTGAGCCAGCTGCGCCTCATTCCACCAGCCGTCCGCGAAGACGTAAGAGTCCAGGACGAAATCAATACCGGAACGAGCCCCTCCGATTTTTTTAATTTCTTCCCGTATCGCCTCGGCGAGCCGCGGATCCAGGATGCTGCCCATATAACCCCGGAGCGGAACCGTGATACCGCGCTTCTCAGCATAGGCCGTCAGTTCTTTTTCGAGTTCTTTGAGAATATCGGACTCGATGTCGACGTAATGAACGCCGCCCAGCTGCGGGTAATTCTCGAGCAGGCCGATGATCTGGTGCGGATTGCGGGACGGCCCGATGACCAGCACATGCGCGCCTTCCAGGTCCGGCGGGAACGGCAGTTTCACGCGCCGTTTGTTCATGACGTCGAAATAATGCCGGAAATTCTCATAACGGATACGCTCCAGCATGGCCATTTCCATAGTCATGGCGCTCGACGTTCCCTTCTCACGTTTCGAAACGTACCGCTTGCCCATGTCCGCGATTTCATCGTAAGTGCTCAGATAGTGAGTCTTGATATCAGGAATCCGCGCGCCGCCGCCAAAATCGCCCCCAGAGGCGTCGGAGCCGGAAGCGCGCATTTCAGAACGGCTTTGCGCCTGCGCGCCTTCTCCATCAGCCGCCGTTTCAACGCCTGGTTTTTTTTGAGCAAGGATCATATATCGCGTACTGGGCGGAAAATGTCTCCACCAGAAAGTTTTGGGATAGTCCGGAGGCAGCCCGGTTTGCGAATCAAAAAGCTGAATATCTTCATTTTCAAATCCGTGAGCCCTAAGGACATCACGCCAGCTGCCGGGCGAAGCAATTTTCGCAGAATTCACAATCATGACCCACCCGTTCCCGGGAAGGTTGCGGAGAATTTTCGAGAAATAAGAATCGTTCTGCACATCCGCCGGAAGAAATGCCGCATGAAGAAGAACGGAACTTTTTTCATTAAACGCCGGAACCTCAGAATCTTCGGTTCTAAGCGAAAGCCCCGCCCTTGTTAACTTTTCGGCAAGATACCTGGGCCATTCCTCCGATGAAACCTGATGCGCCGCCTGATACTCGGAATAAAACATCGGCTCTGAGCTCTCCACGGGAATCAATTCTGCTCCAGGTTTCAGCCAGGTCGAGCCTACTCCCCGAAGCCCCAAAAGCCATCCAGCATCCCCAATTCCAAAATCCACAACTTCCTCAATTGGAGTTTTAAAAATTTCTCTCAAAGCAGGGGCGTCGCGCATCTCG
>CAZMMY010000091.1:0-1674 GCA_964567495.1 uncultured bacterium | reverse complement strand
TGCCGGACGGGCGTTAGCAGCTTTCACCGACCTGCCGTCCGATGTTTCAACCGAGCTGTCCTTGCCGTTGACCCACAGGAATACGTCCCGCGCGCCCAGGGCGACGAACTTTTCAGCCAGGCCGATCAGCTCCGCGCCCGCATAATGGGTTTCGCCCGGCACCACGGCCGCTATGATACGACCATCGTTCATAACTCCGAAAAGGCTGTGCGGATGAATCCCGCGGTGGAATTTCAGCGTCATAAGCTTCGCGGCTTCGTCCAGAATAAAATCGCCGGCTTCGAGAGCCCGTCCTTCCGCAGTTTCACGATAGCCCCAGTCCGCGAAAACCTCCCGGACACGGGCTGCGCCAATACCGTATTTTTCAAGCGGTTCTATCGAAAGCGTGACCGCATCTCCCTGCACGGCGCGGCGGATTTTCTCCTTGTCGCGGTAGAGCTCGCCGACTCCGTCGCTGACACCAAGGTGTATCTGCGGGTTCTCCGAAGCGAAAAACATCGGCAGACGCAGAAGGTGGCGCACGTCATCAAACTGCTCCGCGGCTTCTGCCACGTTCACTTTACCGTCCTTTACGATGCGCTGGCCGTAAACTCCGTAGCGGATTTCAGCTGAAACGTCACGGCCTGCCTCATCGAAAATACCGCGGCGGCCATCGCCGTCCTTGAACCGGAGCGTCACTGCTTTGATTTCGCCTTCAGACGTGGTCACGAGCATATCGTAAGCCCGGTCCAGCTCGTCCTGAGAATAGTGATAAACTTTCCCGTCCGCGATGCCCGTGAACCAGTCGTTAGCACCCAGGTTGCCGCCTGCGAGGACGGCCTCCGCCGCATGGGAACCGGAGCCTTCATACTCCGCCTTAAAATCAGCGGGGGTTTTCATCAAAGGCACGAGCCTGGAGTCGCGGAACTTCAGAGGCTGGCCGTCGATGAAAACTTTGTTGTCCACGCGGTTGAAGTAAAGCCGGCTGCGCCCCGACGCATCGAAAGCGCCGGCGCTAACGCGCAGCGCGATCTCCAGCTCACGCGGGTCATAAAAATTCACGACGGCCTCGTTCTGCGAGAAAGACTGTCTCACTTCCGAGCGGAGCCGCGGGTTTCCGTGCAGAGGGTCGCCCCACGCCGCCGCGAGATCGGCGGGGCTTTCCATTTTGGGGTCGAAGTAGGCGTGAAGAAGCTGCATCGCTTCCCCGCGCGCGGTGATTTCCGAGGCCGGCCGGAGCAGGACGTCTTTGTCAGTCATATTTTGCAGAAACCGCTCGCGTTCGGCAGTGCTGACGGCGATGTAACGCCTCAGGTCGGCGGGAACAATCTCGCCGGCGTCATTTAATTTATACAAACTTGCGCCGCGCAGCAGCAGCGAACGAAAATACGTCTGACTCATGCCTTTGAAGGCGGGTGAAAGGAATTTCATGACCAGAGCATTGAGCTTCGGGTCCATGGTCGGGTTATAGCGGATGGGCTGCTCGTACCGGCCGAGGGCATGTGCCTCGATGACTTGAAGGATCGGAAGCGCGCGGGAGGGGTCGGGATTGCCCGGAAGCCTGTTGCCCGTCAGCATGCCGTACAAAATGACACCGAGAGCGAACACGTCGACCGAAGGCCTGCGCACGTCGGCCCGTTCACGCTCGACCTCGCCGCTGCGCTCGGGAGCGATGTAGCCCGGCGTACCCGCGAT
>CAZMMY010000090.1:4618-7080 GCA_964567495.1 uncultured bacterium | reverse complement strand
CCCTGAAAATTTTGAGCGAAGCAGAGACGGCTTCAAAAGCGTTCCACTTGCGGCCCTGGTCGTGCAGAGGTTCGTTCATCACAACGCGCCTCTTACGTCAAAAGTTTTCCTGATTTCGGAAACGAGATGATAGGAATCAAAAGGCTTCGGAATGTATTTGTCCGCGTAAAGCTCCATGCCGTGTGTAATGTCGTCCTGGGTGTTCTGGGTAGTTAGCATGATGACCGGAATGTCGCGGGTTTTTTTCTCTTTTTTAAGGTTTTGAAGGACCTGGAAGCCGTCCATTTTGGGCATATTCACGTCCAGAACCACGAGATCGGGCTTGTGCCTCTTGGCCTCTTCCCAGCCCTTCTTGCCGTCTTCAGCCATGAGGACCGTAAAACCGTGAGTTTTCAGGATATCGCCCAGCAGTTCGCGCACCGAGGGCTCATCGTCGACGATCAGAATTTTCTTCCCCATGTTCCCGCCTTTCGCTTTTTCAGAAGTATAACACAACCGGCTGCGCCTCTTATAGATCGGCAGAATCCGTTTCCTTTTAAGCCCCTGGAGGCCGCAGGCTTTTGAGCAGGTCCACCTTGACCAGAAGCGCAGAGAGCTCCGGATCGTTTTTCAGGGCCGCGAATTTGGGGTTGTTCATGAGCCTGGAAGAATCCTGTTTCTTGACGGCGTCCTGAAAATCGGGGTCGCGCATCATGTCCTGCACCTTCGGGTTCGAAATAAACGCGCGGAAATTCTCGTCCTTCATCAGTTTCTGCATCATGGCCATCTGCGCGGCCATACCCTTTAATTTATCGAACATAACGTCTCCTTAATTCTCCTGCACTGAAAAAGTTGAAAGCTGCTCAAAAAAGTTATTACCCTTGTCGTCGCAAACGATGAAGGCCGGAAAATCCTTGACCTTGATCTTGCGGATGGCCTCCATGCCCAGATCTTCGAAATCCAGAGGCTCGACCTTGACGATATTTTCAGCGGCAAGAATCGCGGCCGGGCCGCCGATCGAACCAAGGTAAAACCCGCCGTATCTTTTGCAGGCGTCGGTCACTGTTTTGGAGCGGTTGCCTTTCGCGAGCATGATGCGTGAGCCGCCATGCTTCATAAACTCTTCGACATAGCCGTCCATGCGGCTGGCCGTGGTCGGGCCGAAGCTTCCCGTGGGCATGCCCGCCGGCGTTTTGGCGGGGCCGGCGTAATACACGGGGTGCTGCTTGAAATAATCGGGCATCGGCTTGCCCTGGTCGAGCATCTGCTTGATGCGCGCGTGCGCAATATCGCGAGCCACCACCAGGGTGCCCGTCAGGCTGAGCCGGGTCTTTACCGGATACCGTGAGAGTTCTTTCAGGACTTCTTCCATGGGGCGGTCGAGATTGATCGGAACAGGTTTCTGTCCGCTTTCCCCGCCCGCCCGGGAAAGAAAACGGCCGGGGTCCATATCAAGCTGCTCCAGGAAAACTCCGTCTTTGGTGATCTTTCCTTTTATATTGCGGTCCGCGCTGCAGCTGACGCCGATGCCGACCGGGCAGGACGCCGCATGACGAGCCAAGCGGATGACGCGCACGTCGTGCGCCAGATATTTGCCGCCGAACTGGGCACCGATCCCCGTTTCACGTGAAAGTTTGAAGACCTTCTTTTCCCATTCAAGGTCGCGGAACGCGCGGCCTGACGCGTCGCCGGACGTGGGAAGGCTGTCGTAATACCCCGCTGAAGCCAGCTTCACAGCCTTGAGCGCGGCTTCCGCCGAGGTGCCGCCGATCACTACCGCAATGTGATAAGGCGGACAGGCCGCGGTGCCCAGGCTGAAGAGTTTCTCGCCGAGAAACTTCAGGAGCGACGCCTCATTCAAAAGAGACTTGGTTTCCTGATAAAGGAAGCTCTTATTTGCCGAGCCCCCGCCCTTGGCCAGGAAAAGAAATTTATAGTCCGGGCCTTCGTCCGAGTAAATCTCGACCTGTGCGGGAAGATTGGTGCCCGTATTTTTTTCCTCGAACATGCTGACCGGGGCCATCTGGGAGTAACGCAGGTTTTTCTGCTGGTAGGTTTCAAAAATTCCGCGGCAGAGGGCTTCCTCGTCTTTTCCATCGGTCAGGACCAGATGGCCTTTTTTTGCGTACACAATCGCGGTGCCCGTGTCCTGGCACGAAGGCAGCTCTCCTTTAGCGGCGACCTCCGCATTTTTTAGAAGTGTCTGAGCCACGAAGCGGTCGTTTTCGGAAGCTTCCGGGTCGCTCAGGATTGCAGCGACTTTCTCCAGGTGCGCGGTTCGAAGGTAAAAAGAGACGTCCGCAAAAGCCTGGCGGGCCATCAGGGTCAGCGCTTCGGGCGCGACCTTCAGGTATTTGCGGCCGCCCACGGTTTCTTCAGACACGTGTTCTTTGGAAAGAAGCTTGTATGCGGTCTTGTCCGCGCCCGTTGAAAACATTTCCTGAAATTTAAAGTCCGGCATTAACCCATCTCCATCATGGCTA
>CAZMMY010000090.1:0-4587 GCA_964567495.1 uncultured bacterium | reverse complement strand
TTTGAAAAGGTCTTCAGTCTCCCGGTCGTCCGCACGCCAGCATGCGTCTGCCGCCTCTTCGATGCGGTTCAGCGTGAAAACCTCCGGGTTAAGGTCATACGCCTTGCGGAAGTTCTCGCACGCCCGCGCGTAATACGGCACGCGCTGCTCATAAGAGACCTTCTTTTCCTTTTTCATAACGGCTTCCGACAGCGCGTTCTCAGCCTTAAGCATATAGATTTTCGACATCCAGTCGGTTTTGGAACAGCCTGAAAATACGGCCAGAGCCAGAAAAAGAAAGACCTCGCGGCGCTTTTTCATCTGTTTAATTTATCAAAAAATGGCTCAAAAAGCATCTACCGGAGAAGGCCGTTCAATATGCGCCCGAGCACAGCCGCATTCGACGCGTAATGGGCCGCGTTACGGACTATCGAGTCGCGGCTCTGTATATAGGGCGCCGGCCTCAGCTCTTTCCCGCAGTTTTCAACCAGGAGCCCGATGCTTTCACGCGTCGATTCAAGATGGAACTGAAGCCCGAGAACGCGCCCGTCGTAAAGAAAGGCCTGGTTCACACATGCTTCGCTCGAAGCTATCAATTCCGCTCCATGCGGAAGGTCGAAAGTGTCACCGTGCCATTGGAAAACAACCTGGCGGCCCGGCAGCGGTTCGTTCACCCCCAGCGATGCCGCTGCGGGCTGCCACACCACCGGCAGCCAGCCGATCTCCTTATGGGAATTTTTATACACACGGCTGCCGAGCACGCGCGCAATCAGCTGCGCTCCGAGGCACACGCCCAGGACCTTCTTGCCTGTCCGGACCGCGCCGTCGATGAACTTTTTTTCTTCGCGCAGCCACGGGTATTTCTTCTCCTCGTCCGCGTTCATGGGGCCGCCCATGACGACAAGCGCGTCGTACTCCCACTCTTTAGGGAACACGGGATTTTCCCACAGACGCGTGGCTGAAATTTTGTGGCGCCGTGAAACCGTCCAGTGACCTATCGCCGCGGGGCCTTCAAACGGTACATGCTGTAAAAAGTGCGTTCTCATTGGTTTTTCCTTTCAATGACCGGCAGCGAGGCCGCGTCGTTCTGCGGCACGCGCTGGCTCAGGGCTTCGGAATCCGCGACTTCGGGCTGTTCCGGCGAGGGAGGCGGAGGCGGTTTGGCGAACGTAATCTGCAGGCTGCCGTAAGGCCTGAACAGCATGGCCGCAAACGCGGAGTCAGGCGCAATCTGCGGATTAAAATCAAAGCCCTCTTCGAGGCCCCAGCCATCGATACTATGGAACTCATCGATACTCTGCATTCTCCACACGCGGTCGGGACTGCCGGGCGGAAGCGCATTGACTTTAATTTCCGCCACGCGCTTTTCATTTGAGGTGTTGGTCAGAGTCACCACCAGGCTTTCACGGCTTTCGTCCCATACCGCCATGGCCTGGAAGGGTTCCTCGGCGACCGTTTCGACCACCTGGCCGGAAATCATGTTTTTCGCCATCTGGAAGGCGGCATAGGCCGGAGTCAGGCGGTAGCGGCCCTGGAGCGGGATCACTACCATGGCGGTCGAACGCTGAAGCTCCATTTCCTTCGTGTTCTCGGGCGTCAGCCAGGCGTCGTTAAAATAAAAGGAATAATAAAAAGCACGCGCGATTTTCCTGTCTGCCGGGTTTTTGAATTCCTGGGCCAGGTTCTCGAGGATATGCGAAGCCCGGCGCCATACCGGCATACCCGCTTCCATATAATTGCTCGACCAGGACCCCCAGCCGCTGCCGGCCAGAAACTTCGGAATGTCCGGCCTGAATCCGTACTTCTTTAAATACCCGCTGACCGCATCGGCGCCGTCGCGTATGCCCTGCCCTGTCCAGCCGTAATCCTGCCAGGAAATGTAATCCAGGTCCGCGCGATCGGGCGGCGGCTGAGCGGCATTGTAAGCGGCGAGCGCCGCGATCCAGTCTTCGAGGTAAAAAGGCGCTTCGTCCGTCCATTCCGTTTTCTTCCAGCTCATAGTCGACGGGCCGCCGACTTTGGCGAAAGGGTCCGCGGTTTTAACCGCCCGGTAAGTCGCGGCATAAAGCTCGACGTGCTCTTTCAGGCTTCCCTTCCAGGAATCGGGATGGTCAGGCTGGCCGGGCACAGCATAATAAAGACCTTTGAGCCCGAATTTCCTGACGTTACGCTGCACGACTTGCTTGACGAAATTCGCCCACAGCGCCATGTCTTTGGGCGGGCATGCGAAATAAAGATCGTCCTGCGGGCAGGAAGAAAGAGCGCGCGGGATATTGCCGAGATAAACAAACGGTTTGGCGGCGAGATTGCCGAGATAGCTGCGCAGATAACGGTCATAATCGGTAAAATCGACCTCGACTCCGTTCGGGCCCGCGCTGACGATTACCCACCGCTCCATGGCGTTCTCCAAATGCAGGGTCTCGAAAGAAATCAGCCCGAACCCAAGGTCGCGCCAGGCCTGAACCGCGGGATCGTCTGAATTATTGGTGGCGTAATAAAGCGCGCCGCCCGCCGAGAAAAAATCGCGGATACCGTCGGCGCGGCCGAGCACGCGGTCCGCGTTGACCGTGACCTCGTGGCGTTTGTACATGGGCTGCGGGCCGTATGCGCGCGCGGCCGCAGCGGGCGCGGGTGATGGTGACGGCGGAACGGGAGACGGTGAAACCGCGGGCGGGCGGGGGCTTCCCTCCGGGGCGGCTGAAAGCGCCGGCGAAACCGCCAGAAAAAAGGTCAGATAAAGGGCGAAAGTCCTCATGGGAAGAAGCATCTTAGCATACTTCCCGCTCGGGAAAAACAGGCCGGAAACGCCTTATTTTTTGGTCCCGGCGCAGCGTTTGCAGATCATCTGGTCGGCAGAAACCGGGCCGGGTCCCGCCGTAAACAGCCAGAGGAAAATCACGATCAGCAGAAACTCCATAAGACCGAAAAGGTCGGTCAAACCGGCGAGCTCCGCCCTCTTTGCCGTGATAATGGCCACAGCCATCGTGGCAGCCAGAGGGACCGCCGCCAGCCGGGTCATGAAACCGGCCAGAATAAGAATCCCGCAGACAAACTCCGTGCCCGCGACAAAAGGCGCCTGAATAGCAGGCGCCGGGATGCCCAATTGCGTGAAGAACTGCGTCACCTGCTCCAGATTGCGGAGTTTTCCCCAACCGGTCTCGATAAAAATAGCACCAGCTGCCACTCGCGCCAGAAGCGGCGGAAACCAGCTGAGAGCTCCCGCGGCGGAAAGAACGAGCTCCCGGAACTTTTTCATTTCTTCTCCCCCTTGTTTTTTTCAGCTTCGGCTTTGGCGAGCGGGCAGAATTCCAGAGAAACGGAATTGATGCAGTAACGTTTTTTTGTCGGGCCGGGGCCGTCATCGAAGACATGGCCCAGGTGCGCGCCGCAGCGAGGGCAAAGGACTTCGGTCCTTTCCATAAAGTGGCTGCCGTCCTGCTTGTAGTCGATATTCTCTTTACCGACAGGCGCGGTAAAGCTGGGCCAGCCCGTGCCTGAATCGAACTTTGCAGCCGAATCGAACAAGTCAAAACCGCATGCGGCGCAGCGATACATGCCCTTTTCCTTGTTGTTCAGAAGCTTGCCCGTAAAAGGGCGTTCAGTCCCTTTCTGCCGCATGACGTAGTACTGGTCATCGGTAAGCTGCTTCTTCCATTCGGTTTCTGTTTTTTTCATTTTATCCATATCTTCTGCCTTTCCTGTTAAATTCACTGGCTTGCCCCCATCTGCGCACACCGCTGCAGGGAACGCCGCGATAAGTAAAATCAAAATCGTCTTCTTATAGATATTCAGCATTGGAATTCAAATAAATGCGTCTGCCACGGCGCAAGGTCTGCATACAGGCCCAGCGTCTTAAGCTCGCGCGCCTCTCTTTCATAGACATGCCCATTCATCCTGTCTTTAAGCGCAACGGATGATTTGGGTAAACACTCTTGTGGAAGCTTTACTCTCCCCTGTGCAGGCGCTGCGGAATAATTAACCACAACCAGCCGCACATCCTTTCCTTTTTTCCAGGACCAGCTCAGAAGGTTTAAATGTGTTCCGTTTCCGTCCCAGGCAGCGCTCACTTCAAGTAGTTTCCATTCCCCATCATGGAGCGGCGCTTCGCCGGCATAATTGAGAAGCGTCTGATAGAACTTTTCGAGCGGGCCATCCACAGCCTCTACGCTCTGGCGTATCATCTGGATGGGTGTATGAATTTTCATACCCCCGGTCTGGCCTTCATGAAAAAACCTGAGGCCCGGCAGGGTCGCGACAATGGAAGCGGCAGCCTCGGCCTTACCCGGGCCGAACGCGGCGCGGGCGCGCTGTTCGTCATGGTTTTCGATAAAACGCGCCATCTTCGACTGATATTCGAAATCTGCGAGCAAATGTCCGCGGACGTGCGGCGCCTCTGAATGCAGAAGGCGATCGTACAATCTCTTGTCGTATGTAAAATCAAAGCCGAGCCGCTGCAGCTCCCACTCCAGGTCCCAATAGGCCTCGGCCATAAGCTTGAAACGCGGGTGGGATTTCTTGACTGCGGGAATAATCTCCTGCCAGTATTCAAGGGCAGGCGTTTCGGTTTTGAGATAATCCTTCCACGTGCTTTTAAAAATACGGTTCAGC
>CAZMMY010000089.1:0-7082 GCA_964567495.1 uncultured bacterium | reverse complement strand
TAAAACAGAAGGCGCGAGAATTCTCATCATTGATGACGACAAGCCGCTCAGGAGTGTGCTCAAGGCCACTCTCCAGGCGGACAACTATCGCGTTTTCGAGGCTGTCGACGGCGATTCCGCGCTCAAGGCTTCGGTGGCGGCGCGGCCCGATGTTATTATTCTGGACCTTGGCCTGCCTGATAGAAGCGGGGTCGAAATCGCGCGCGAGATCCGCAGCCGCGCGGCCACGCCGATTATCGTGCTTTCCGTTTACGACCAGGAAGCAGACAAGATCAGCGCGCTCGACGCGGGCGCAGACGATTACCTGACCAAGCCTTTCAGCGCACCCGAGCTTCTTGCCCGTCTGCGTGCGGTCATGCGCCGCTGGATTCCCCACGGCAAGGAACAGGTTTTTAAAACAGGGCAGTTGGTCTTTGACGTGGGCAAGCGCAGCGTGTTTTTCAAGGACGAGCCCGTTCGCCTGACTCCGACAGAGTACGAAGTCCTGAAGCTCCTGGTGCTGAAGGCGGGGAAGGTTGTGACCCACGGGCAGCTCTTTAAAGAGGTCTGGAACAAATCCGAGGGAATGGGCAGGATCGACCATCTCCTGCGAGTGACTGTCAGCAATCTGAGGAACAAAATTGAGCCTGACCCTGGCCGCCCTTCCTACATTCTGACCGAGCCGGGCGTCGGCTACCGGCTTTCTGTCCAGGAACCGTAGCCGGCTCCACAATTTTGTGTTTTCCAGGGTTGCATTTTTGTAAAACCTGCCTTTCCTCGACATTTTTGACATAAACCCCTCCTCGGAAGACATCAATTTTCCATCAATAAAGCACCCTTCCCGCGCCTCTGGCACAGGGCTTGATAAATAGGCTGGAAAATAACAGAAAATGCATCGAAACATGGAGGATAAGAATGCAAAAATGGTTCAAGATGTTTCTAATCATGCTTGGATTTTTAACGATCGGGTGGATGCTTCCCGCCTTTGCAGAAGAAGCAGCCGGCCCTGTCATTGACACAGGCGACACCGCGTGGGTGCTTATTTCCTGTGCTCTGGTGCTGCTCATGACCCCTGCGCTCGCGTTTTTCTACGGCGGGCTGGTCCGTAAAAAGAACATGCTGTCGGTATTGATGCAGTGCTTCATGCTGATGTGCATCATCACGATCCAGTGGGTCGTGATCGGCTACACGCTTTCGTTCGGCCCCGACATCAAGGGCCTGATCGGCGGCCTGAGCTGGGTCGGCCTTGCCGGAGTCGGACAGACCCCGAACGCTGATTATGCGGCTACGATCCCTCACCAGGTTTTCATGATTTTTCAGTGCATGTTTGCGATCATTACCCCCGGCCTGATTCTCGGCGCCTTCGCCGAACGCATGAAGTTCGCGGCGTTCTGCGTTTTCTCGCTTCTGTGGGCCACGCTGGTTTATGATCCCGTCTGCCACTGGGTCTGGGCAGTTGGCGGTTTCATCCGCATGTCCGGCGCGCTTGACTTCGCCGGCGGCACCGTCGTTCATATTAACGCGGGTATCGCGGCGCTCGTCGCGGCCATCGTGCTTGGCCGCCGTAAAGGGCACCTTCCCGCTCCCCACAATCTTCCTTTCGCGGTGCTCGGTGCCGGCCTTCTGTGGTTCGGATGGTTCGGTTTTAACGCGGGCAGCGCTCTTGGCGCCAACGGCCTCGCGGGCAGCGCGTTTATTGTGACGCACATCGCCGCAGCTGCAGCCGGCCTGACCTGGTCGATCCTTGACTGGAAATTCGCCTCCAAGCCTACCATGCTCGGCATGATCACGGGCGCGGTCGGCGGTCTTGTGGCAATCACTCCCGCTGCCGGTTTCGTCAGCGCGGTGGACGCCATCTGGATCGGCGTCGGCGTTTCGCTGATCTGCTATTTCTTTGTCACCGTTGTGAAACCCAAATTCGGCTATGACGACGCGCTGGACGCTTTCGGCGTGCACGGCATCGGCGGTATCTGGGGCGCGATCGCGACCGGCCTGTGGGCCCAGAAGAGCATCAACGCCGCGGGCGCTGACGGCCTTTTCTACGGCAATCCCGGCCTGCTGTTCATCCAGCTCAAAGCGGTCGTCATTACCATCGTGTACTCGTTCGTCGTCACGTTCATTCTGCTCAAGGTCGTTAACGTGGTCTTCAAGGTCCGCGCTGAAGAGTCCGAAGAAAAACTCGGCCTCGACCTGACTGAACACCGTGAATCCGCTTACACACTGCTTGACTAAAGGAGAGCTAAAATGAAATACATCATTGCGATTATCCAGCCGGACCGTTTGGACGAGGTCCTGGACAATCTGGAAAAAAGCGAGATTCATCTTGTCACCGTGACCACGGTTCTTGGCCGCGGCCGCCAGAAGGGCATCTCTGAAATCTACCGCGGACATAAGGAAGCGGGAAGCCTTCTGAAGAAAACCAAGATCGAAATCGCAGTTAACGACCAGTACGTCAAGCCCGCGATCGAAGCTATCACGCGCGGCGGACGCACCGGCAATATCGGCGACGGCAAGATCTTCGTCATGGAACTGTCACAGTGCGTCAGGATCCGGACAGGAGAGACGGACGCAGTCGCGATCGGCTAGCGACGTTCCAGAAGCAGAGAAGCAGGACGCTGCCGCAGGTTAGGGATTTTGAAGCATCCCGAGCTAACCTGCGGCAGCGTTTTTTTATGCCAGGTTGAGCGCGTTGAGCATCTGCGCGAAAGGCTGAATCGCGGCGGGAGAGGATCGGTGGAAGGTGTTTTTAAGGGACAGCGACCCTGCGTCCACCACGACCGCGTTATGGCTGGAAAGCGACCTGCGGAGATAATTATCCTGAACGACGTTGCAGTTATACTGGCAAAGGCCGATCAGCGCCTTTCCGGGGAAATAGCGGTCCAGGATTTCTACATGTTTCACAAGCGGATCCCGATAATTTCTTCGGGAATTCCCCTACAAAAACTTCGGGAGAGAAGCGTCAGCTCAGGCGAGAGACGAAAGATCGATCACAAAGCGGTATTTGACGTCCCTTTTAAGGATACGCTCATAGGCTTCATTGACTTGCTGGATGGGAATGATTTCGACGTCTGAGCCGATTCCGTGTTTGCCGCAGAAATCCAGCATTTCCTGGGTTTCTCGCACCCCGCCAATCAGCGAGCCCGCGAGGCTTCCGCGTTTGAAAATCAGCTTGCCGGGCTCGACGGCCGGATGCGGTTTTTCCGGAGCGCCGACCAGGCACATGACGCCTTTGCGCTTCAGAAGGTCAAGGTAGGGATTCAGGTCGTGGTCGAAGGCGACAGTGTCCAGGATGAAATCGAAGCTTCCCGCGTGTTTCTTCATTTCTTCAGGGTTCGTAGAAAGGATGAATTCATCCGCTCCAAGTTTGCAGGCTTCGGATTTCTTGGAAGGCGAGGTGCTGAACACGGCTACATGCGCACCCATGGCATGCGCCAGCTTTACCCCCATATGGCCGAGACCGCCGAGGCCGACGATACCCGCTTTCTGGCCTTTGGAAACCTTCCAGTAGCGGAGCGGGGAATAAGTCGTGATGCCGGCGCACAAAAGAGGCGCGGCCTTGGCCGGGTCGAGGTTTTTAGGGATATGCAGCACGAACTTTTCATTCACAACCATGTTTTTGGAATAACCGCCGTAGGTCATGCCGCCTCGCGGGTCCTGGCTGTTGTAGGTGAAGACTGCGCCGCCGGTGCAGTACTGCTCCTCGCCGTCGCGGCAGCTTTCACAGTTCCCGCACGAGCCGACCATGCAGCCCACGCCCGCGATGTCGCCGGCCTTGAATTTTTTGACCCTGGAACCCGTCTTGACGACACGGCCAATGATTTCATGGCCGGGCACTACGGGATAAACGGTGTGTTTCCATTCATTGCGGGCGATGTGGAGGTCGGAGTGGCAGATTCCGCAGAAAAGAAGGTCGAGCTGAACGTCTTCATCGCCGGGCTCATGTCGTTCAAAGGAATGAGGGGCAAGGGCGCTTTTCGGGTCTTTAGCGGCGTAGCCGGAGCTTTTGATCATGACCTCTAGTTTAAACCCGGCGCCCGGCGCATGCCACACGATTTTTTCGGCGCTTGATTAAAACCGTAAATTTTTTAAAATATAAGGAAGTATGATTTGTAAAAAAATTGCTTTATCCGCCTTTATTCTGCTCCTTTCCGCCGGCCTCGTATCTCCCAAGATCGACGCGGCCCACGCCCTTCTTGGGCCCGTTGAGGCTGTTGAGCAGAACCCTTTCTATAAGAAGATCGCCGCCGCTCCTGCCGAGGGTAAGACCGCCGTCAATATCAAAATCCAGTACCTTATTTCGCGCGTCCGCAAATCTCCCTATAAATTCATCCGCAATTCAGAGAGCCATGACGGAAAACGCGCCGCTTCCCATCTGGCCATGAAATACTCTTTCGCTTCCGGCCGCATCAAGAATGTGCAGGAGTTCATTGAGCATGTCGCTGCCCGCTCTTCGGTCACCGGGGAAGTCTACCTGATCGAAATCGAGGGAGAGAAGATGGAGTTCCGGAAGGTCCTGAAGAACGAACTGGCGTTTCTGGAAGAAAAGCTCAAAAACCCGTCCGTCTGACGGCGCTTGTCAGCGCCCGTTTTATTTCCCCGGTTTAAATTCCGCGAACCTGTGAGCCGAGAGAGATTCCCGCTTCCGGCCGAACCCGGGCCGTATATCGAGCGTGAAGCCATTCTTTTTGAGGGCCTGTTTCAGTACGCCGTTGCAGGCATGAGTCGCGACGTAACAGGGGAAGGCGGCGGCACGGGCGAAAAAACCGTCCAGAAATTCAGGCGTCCACAGTTCCGGCGATGTTTTGGGACTGAAGGCGTCGAAGAGAATGCCGTGTGCGGCAGGAAGATCCGCTTGTTCGATCGGGCCTTCTAGAGTCAGCCGTCCGGCGCGGAGCAGTTTGAGGAGATACTCCCGGGCTTCGCCGCCGTCACGTTTGTATTTGGCCGAATAGAGAGCGGCGATCTGGTCGTAGACGGGCGACAGGCCCACGGCCGCGCCTTTCAGCCAGCCCGCAAAGTCGCTGCGCAGGAAATCCACTGATTCATAGCTTGCCAGAAGCTTGGGCTCTTTGCCGCGTTTCAGGCCCTCAAAAGCGATCAGAAGCTCGTTGTAGCCAAGCCCCAGCCCGAGAGAAATGAGCACGGGTTCACGGACGCTTTCGAAAGCATTTTCGACCAGCGGCTGGTAGTTGAGCTGCCTTTCGGTGAAAGCCCCTTCTTCCGGATGCATGCGCTCCCAGGTGGGGGGGAGGCACAGCGTCGGGCTTCCGTCCGCGGTCTGAAAATGCCTGTACTCAAGTGCCATGAGAGTGGGATTGCTCCTCGCGTATAAATGTGATGAAAGCGGCTGAAATAAAAAGGCGCTGGAGGATTTTACTCCTCCAGCGCCCTTGCTGTAAATGCGGGAAAATGAGCGGGTTCAGCTGCGAAGGTCGAAGCGGTCCAGGTTCATGACCTTCACCCAGGCGCTCACGAAGTCGCTCACGAACTTTTCCTTTGAATCGTCCAGGGCATAAACCTCGGCGACGGCGCGCAGCTCCGAGTTCGAACCGAAGAGCAGGTCCACGGAGGTCCCGGTCCATTTCAACTCGTTCGTTTTGCGGTCATAGCCTTCGTATAAACCCTCGGTTTTCTCCGACTTCTTCCACTTCGTCGACATATCGAGCAGGTTCAGGAAGAAATCGTTGCTCAGCGTTCCGGGTTTGCCCGTGAACACGCCGTTTTTGGACGCGCCTGTGTTGGCGTCCAGCACGCGAAGGCCGCCCAAAAGCACGGTCATTTCGGGAACGCTCAGGTCGAGCTGAGCGGCCCTGTCCACGAGCATGTCAGCCGGAGAGCGGTGGCTGTTGGGCCCGAAATAATTGCGGAACCCGTCCGCGGCAGGCTCAAGCGCGGAGAAAGAGTAGACGTCCGTCTGCTCCTGGGACGCGTCGGTGCGGCCGGGAACGAACGGGACTTCCACGCTCTGGCCGGCGTCTTTGGCCGCTTTTTCCACCGCGGCGCTGCCGCCCAGTACGATCAGGTCGGCAAGCGACACCTTCTTTTTGTCGGTGCGGCCGGCGTTGAATTTCTGCCGGATTTTTTCCAGCGCTTCCAGGGTTTTTGCCAGTTCCTGCGGGTCGTTCACTTCCCAGTTCTTCTGCGGCTCGAGACGCACGCGCGCGCCGTTCACGCCGCCGCGCATGTCGCTTGAGCGGAAACTGGCCGCGGCCGCCCAGGCGGCCTTGACGAGCTGGGAAACGCTCAGCCCCGATTCCAGGATCTCGCCTTTGAGTTTTGCGATCTCCTCAGCGCCGACCAGTTCGTGGTCCACGGCCGGGACAGGGTCCTGCCAGATCAGCTCCGCTTTGGGCGCGTCTTTCCCGACATATCGTGCGCGCGGGCCCATGTCACGGTGCGTCAGCTTGAACCAGGCCGCGGCGAAGGCGTTCTTGAAATCTTCCGGCTTTTCCTGGAAACGCTTCGCAATCTTGGAAAAGTCCGGATCGAATTTCAGCGCCAGGTCCGTGGTGAACATAATCGGCGCGTGGAATTTGTCTTTCACGTGCGCATCCGGCACCAGCCTCGCGGCGGATTCTTCGGTAGGGATCCACTGAATCCCTCCGGCCGGGCTCTTGGTCTGCTTCCATTCGAATTTGAAAAGATTGTCCAGGTACATGGTGGTGAATTTGGTCGGGACCTGTGTCCAGGCGCCTTCCAGGCCGCTGGTCACGGTGTCCTCGGCGTTGCCCTTGCCGCATTTGTTGTTCCAGCCAAGGCCCTGTCTTTCCACCGGGGCCGCGCCGGGTTCGGCTTCGACGCAATCGGCGGGCTTGTGGGCCCCGTGCGCTTTTCCGAACGTATGGCCGCCCGCGATCAGCGCCACAATTTCTTCGTCATTCATGGCCATGCGGCCGAAAGATTCGCGGATGTCCTTTGCTGCCGCGAGGGGATCGGGCTTCCCGTTAGGCCCTTCGGGGTTCACATAGATCAGGCCCATCTGCACCGCGGCGAGGGGGCCTTTCAATTTTCCTTCTTTATCGCGGCGGGTTCCTTCGAGCCATTTACCTTCGGGTCCCCAGTAAACCAGGTCGGCTTCCCAGTCGTCCGCGCGTCCGCCGGCG
>CAZMMY010000088.1:0-7101 GCA_964567495.1 uncultured bacterium | reverse complement strand
AAGGCCGCGCCTGGTTCAACGTGACGACGGACGCATCGAGAAAGCCTGTGCGTATCGTCTACAAGGCGCCTTTCGGGCGTATGGTGGGGACGCTGGCCGATGCGTAAAACCGCGTTCCTTCTCCTCGTTCTCGCGGTTCTCCCATTTTCGGCCGCGCGGGCGGAAGAGATTGTGCTTAAAAACGGAGACCGCCTTCAGGTTGAAATTCTCGAGGAAAGCCTGGAAACCGTCAAAGTCCGCCACGAAGTCCTGGGAGATATGATGATCCGAAGGACACATCTCACTTCCGTTTCCCGTGAGCGCGGTTCGCCGCCGGCCGGAGAAAAAATGGTGCCTGAAAAAGGCGAGCTGGTGCTGGACCGCCGGCTTGGCGCAGGCTACGAGGCAAAACGCGGCAATACGGACACCGACGCCCTGCGCGGTGATTTTCTTTACAACCGCAACCGCCGCTGGATTGACGAATGGACGGTCAAGGGCCGGGGAACTCAGGAGTACAATCAGGACAAGAAGACCACTCAGCGCGCTGACGCCAGTATCCGCTACGCGCGCAGTTTTAATAAAAAGCTTTATCATTTTTACCGCGTCGGCGGCGAGCACGACCGCTTTGAAAATATCGACCTTCGCCTGACGCCGACTGCGGGCCCCGGATACTGGATCTGGGACAGAGAAGATCTGAAACTGCTGGCTGAAACCGGCATCGGTTACGAATATGAATTCCGCAGGCAGGCGGAAGATGACGGCGCGCTGATCGGCCACTTCCGCGAGTCCTTTTCGAAAAAAATCGGGAGCAGCATCGAGTTTGGTGAGGACGTATATTTCTTTCCGCATCTTACGGAATTCTCCGATTATCGCCTGGAAGGGGAAGTTTATCTGCGTTTCATTCTGACCCGCCATCTTGCTTTCAAGCTCAAGGCCTCAGACCAGTACCGTTCCGAACCGCTTGAAGGAAAAAAGAAAAACGACCTGCAGTTTACTTCCACGATAGAATGGCTTTTCTGAATGAATCCGTTTAAAGGCGCGGTTATCTTCCTGGCGGTATTTATGTCTACGTGCGGGGCTGTGCGCGCTGAGGAGTTTTCGATGGCTCAAGCCCGGGAAATTATGGTCGAGAAGCAGCTCAGGCAGCGGGGCGTGCGCGATGAGCGCGTCCTGGAGGCCATGAGAAAGGTTGAACGGCATCTTTTCGTGCCTTCCGGCATCGCCCGGCTTGCATACGAAGATTCCGCCTTGCCGATTGAGCATGGCCAGACCATTTCGCAGCCATTCATCGCGGCCTCCATGACCGAAGCTCTGAAGCTCGGGCCAAATGACCGGGTACTCGAAATCGGTACGGGGTCCGGCTATCAAGCCGCGATTCTGGCGGAGCTGGTCAAAGAAGTCTATTCAATGGAAATAGTTCCCGGTCTGGCAGGGCAGGCCCAGAAGAGGCTTCATGAACTCGGGTATAAAAACATCCGCGTCAAACAGGGCGACGGTTATACAGGATGGCCGGAACACGCGCCTTTTGACGCCATTATCCTGACGGCTGCGCCTGAGAGTCTGCCTGAAAAACTGACCGGGCAGCTCAAGGAGGGCGGGCGGCTGATCGTTCCTGTCGGCCCGGCGCAAAGCCAGGAGCTGCGGCTTTATACGAAAACCGGAAACAGCTTAAAGGAAGAATTGCTTTATCCGGTGAAGTTTGTTCCGATGATCCGGGAAAAAAGCAAGAATCGGATAGAACCTTTTTCTCCGCCCGGCTAATATAGGGCGATGAAAAACGAACCCAGCCTTCGCCAAAAACTGATCAGGGCCTGCCGTTTTATCGAGGAATCGCCCACGCTTCCGCCCCTGTCCGCTGTGGCCCGGCAGGCCGCGCTCAGCCCGGTCTATTTCCAGAAAGTCTTTACGCAAGCGCTTGGAATTTCACCGCGCCAGTATGGAGACGAGCTCCGCTTCAGGCGCCTGCGCGAGAGCCTGCGAAAGGGCGGGGAGGTCTCGCGCGCGCTATACGACGCGGGCTTCGGCGGCAGCAGCCGTCTTTATGAATTCGCGGGCCGGTATCTCGGCATGACCCCGCGCGAGTATAAAAAACGGGGCGAGGGCGCGGAGATCACTTACGCGGCCGCCCGTTCACCGCTCGGCTGGCTGCTTGTCGCAGCCACCTCGAAAGGGATTTGCTTTGTCAGGCCGGGGAACGACAGAAAAAAACTGGAAAAGGATTTCAGAAAAGAATTCTCCTGCGCGCGCCTGACCCAAGGCGGAGCGCACCTCGACAAATGGCTTCAGGCCCTTGTGAATTATCTTGCCGGCCGCAGGCCCTGGCCGCACTTGCCTTACGATGTTCAGGCCACTGCCTTTCAGCGCAGGGTCTGGAATTTTCTGCAGGCGATTCCGCCGGGAAAAACTTACAGTTATTCCGAAGCTGCAAAAGCCATGGGCTGCCCCAAGGCCGCGCGCGCCGTTGCGCGCGCCTGCGCCGTCAATAATATCTGCCTGGTTATCCCTTGCCACCGCATTGTGCCCAAGGCCGGCGGGGTGGGCGGCTACCGCTGGGAACCTTCCCGAAAAAAATTCCTGCTTAAACTGGAGCAAAAATAAAAATACCCGGCGGACGGCAGTCGCCGGGTATTTTGCTGTCTAAACGGGCGCGCGTGATTCGCCGGTTTAGATCACATGAGGCGCTGTTTCCGCGCTGAAACGGAAGGACCAGCGTCTCTGGTTGAGGCTCTGTAAACGACCGCGGCGGGCCTGCTTGTTTCAGTTCGCGCTCTCTTCTGATTTGCTCTTTCATGCTTCGATTTGAACGCTACCAGCATACGAAATGCCCGGCCCCGCAGTAATCAGGGGTTCTAAGTTTCGCTTGTCGGAGAAGGGCGGAGACGAGGGTCGTAGCTAGGGGGATCCCCGAGGGGAGAGCCGCTCCCATGCAGGGTTCGCGGAAGGGCAAAAAAGAGGGTTGACAGGAAGGGGTTGTATATACAGAATAGGGGTCATCCCGCGAAGGGAAACCCTACTGTATATACAAGGAGAAACATCCCGATGGCCGTCAAGAACCGGAAAAAAGCAGCTCCGAGCAAGCTGATTTCAATCCGCATCCCTGAGAACACCATCCAGGACCTTCAGCGCCAGGCCGGCAAGAAGGGCGGGATGGGTTACCAGAAGCTGATAAAGGCTTATATTCAGGACGGCCTTAACGGGGACACTCCCGGCCAGCAGGCTGTCTTCAAGGAAGAGATGCAGGCCATTGCAACGCCCGTCATCCGCGGCAAAAAGAAAAAGGATGACGACATTCCCGCAGTCATGCGTGAGGACATCGAAGCGCTCGGCAGGATCTTCAAGCCGTACCGCAAATTCTTCGAAGGGAAGACCTTCCTGATCACGGGCGCGTTCGGCTTTCTCGGCCGTTACATGGTCCACCTCCTTCATTATATGAACGAGAAGATTCTGGACACTCCGTGCAAGGGCCTTTTGCTCGACAACTTCGTGACCGGCTACGAACAGCGCATCCTTTCGGACGAGAACCTGGTGTTCCAGCGCCACGACGTCATCAAGCCGTATACGACGGATGCCAAAATCGATTACATCATCCACGCTGCAGGCATCGCCTCGCCGGTGTATTACACCAAGTTTCCGATCGAAACCATGGACGTCGGCACACAGGGCACGCGCAACATGCTCGAGCTGGCGCGCCAGAAAAGCGTGAAGAGCTTTATTTTCATGAGCTCGAGCGAAGTTTACGGCGACCCGGACCCTAAGCACGTGCCCACGAAAGAAGATTACCGCGGCAACGTCTCGGTGCAGGGCCCTCGTGCGTGCTACGACGAATCCAAACGGTTCGGCGAAACCATGTGCTACGCCTACGCGCAGGTCTACGGTGTGCCCGTGAAAATTATCCGTCCGTTCAATGTCTACGGCCCCGGCATCCGGCCTGACGACTATCGCGTGCTGCCCAACTTCATCGAGCATGCCCTCAGAAAAGAGCCTCTTCCGGTGCACGGCGGGGGAAATAACACGCGCTCCTTCTGCTATATCAATGACGAGATCGAAGCGATTTTCAAAGTCCTTTTCTCTGACCACAATGGTGAGGCCTTCAACGTCGGCAGCCCCTCGCCTGAAATTTCGGTCAAGCAGCTGGCTCAGCTCGTAGCTGCGGCCATGCCGTACAAGGTTGACGTGGTTTCTATCGATCCGCCGCACGCGGTCTACGCCAACTCCGACCCTAAGCGCCGCTGCCCGGACATCACCAAACTGACCAAACTGACCGGCTTCAAGCCCCGCGTCGGCCTGAAAGAAGGCCTGAAGCGGACCATCCGCTGGTTTCAGGAATTTTAAAAAAAACAGAGAACAGACGGCAGCGAACAGAGAACGAAAAGTTCTGGTTTTTGTTATCTGACTTCTGTATTCTGAAAAAAAGGAGCAATAAAATGGAAAAGAAATGGCATATTGACCCCGCATTCGTGGACGCGCGCGGCGCGATAACCAACGTTTTTGAAGGCCGCATCGAACACATCGCGCTCATCACCTCCAAAAAAGGCACCGTCCGCGCGAACCACTACCACAAGAAAGACCACCAGTTCATTTACCTGGTGAGCGGCGCTTTCAACAGCCACTCGGTCGACACGCGCGACACCTCCAAGCGTCTCGTGCTCGAGATCAAACCCGGTGATATCGTTGAAACTCCGGCTCTGATCGCGCACGCCCAGGAATTTACGGAAGATTCTGTTTTCCTTGCCCTGACCACCCAACAGCGCGAGTCCGGCAAGTACGAGGAAGACACGATCGCCTATGAAGTCATCAAGGGCGGCTACCTCAACCAGAAGCTCCAACAGGCCAAAGTCTAAAGAATGTCCCGGAGTGTCGTCATTACCGGCGCCAGCCGGGGCCTCGGCCTCGCGCTGACGCGAAAATTTCTGGCGGAAGGCTGGCGTGTTTACGGCGTCAGCCGTACGCGCAAATACTGGAAGACCGCGCTTTCGGGCCTCTCGAACAAGGAAAAGGTTTCCTTTCATACGGTCAACCTGACGTCCGAGCCCCAGGTCAAAAAGTTCGCGGCCCGCTTCAAGAAAGAGCCGCTCGACCTTTTGATCAACAACGCGGGTTACGGCGGAGGCCTTCTCAAAACCGAAGACACACCCGTTTCGGAGTACCGCAAGCTGATGGACGGTAATCTTCTCTCGGCTTTCCTGATGTGCAAACATTTCGTGCCGGTTTTCAGAAAGCAGAAGAACGGGTACATCATGAACGTGTCCTCCATGGCGGGGCAGCGCGCGGTGCCGAAGCTTGCGGCTTATTCCGCGGCCAAATTCGGCGTAATTGCGCTTTCGCAGGCTGTCGCCAAGGAAAACCTCGACATTGATTTCAAATGTCTGACCGTCTGCCCCGGCGGAATGAACACGGAAATGCGCGCGAAAATTTTCGGCAAGGAAGACGCGGCGCGCCAGCAGAGCACCGGCTTCGTGGCCGATACCATCCTCGACGTTTATTACGACAAAACCAAAGTGGAATCGGGCGGCGATATCGTCATCCGCCACGGCAAGATCACAGCCATCCACCCCTGCCCAGGAGTTTAGCCATGACCGATTACAAAAAGAAAAACTGCCGTTACTGTGAATCACCGCTCGGCCCGGCCTTTCTCGACCTGGGGGCCGTCGCGCTCGCCAATTCCTACGTGAAACCTGAAGACGCGGCCAAGGAGGAATTCAAATGCCCGCTCTCGCTGGTTTACTGCCCCAAGTGCCACCTGGTTCAGCTGAGCCATGTCGTGCCTCCAGACATGATGTTTAAAAATTATTTATACGTCAGCTCGACGACGCAGACCTTCCGCGATCATTTCGCCCAGTATGCGGGCCGTGTAAAAGCCCGCGTCACGAAAAAGGAAACCCCGCTCGCGGTCGATATCGGTTCGAACGACGGGCTTCTGCTCGCGTGCTACCAGAAGGAAGGCATGCGCGCCGTGGGTGTGGACCCTGCCGAGAACCTGAGCAAGGCAGCGAACGAAAATGGCCTGGTCACGATCAACCGCTATTTCGACGAAGAAAGCGTAAAGCAGATCCGCCAGAAGTTCGGCCCAGCCGACGCGGTCAGCGCCAACAATGTATTTGCGCACATCGACGACATCGCTTCCGTCTGCCGCAACGTGCACGCACTGCTGGACGAAAAAGGGATTTTCTCGATCGAGTTCCCGTACCTCATGACCATGCTGGACGAGATGCTCTTTGACATGATTTACCACGAGCACCTTTCCTATATCGCGGTCACGCCGCTCAGCTTTATGCTTGAGCGTTTCGGTTTTGAGATCTTTGATATCGAGCAGGTCTCATCGCACGGCGGTTCGCTGCGCGTGTTCTCACAGAAAAAGGGCGGGGGACGCAGGGTAGAGCCCATCGTGGGCGAGCTCATGAAAAAAGAACGCGAGCGCGGCTGCCTGGACACTGCGGTCTACCGCAAGTTCGCCGACGAAGTCATGGGGCTGAAGCGCGATTTCATGAACCTTGTGCGCGGAATCAAAAATATGGGCAAGTCGATCGCAGGCTACGGCGCGCCGGCCAAGGCCAGCACGATCATTAACTTTTACGGACTGGCTCCGAAGGACATCGACTATGTCGTGGACGATAATCCGCTGAAACAGGGCTATCTGGTTCCGGGCGTCAAAATTCCTATTGTCCCCAGCGCCCGGCTGATGGAAAAGCCGGCGGATTACGTCATCATCTTCGCCTGGAATTTCGCCAAGGAAATCCTGCGGAAGATAGGCCATCTGGGAGACAAAGGGGTCGAATTCCTGGTCCCGGTGGGCAAAGCCAAAAGCGGTTCCGCGAGTCCTTTCGAGCTGACTGCGGCCCAGAAGAGCTAAGCGGCCCCGCTTTCCAAACGGCCCAAAAATATTTTTTTGCCTTCCTATTTATACCCCGTATCCGCCTGTTTTGTATTCTAGGACTCCTGTCGGGGGTACTCTTCCTTAATCTTTTTAAAAACACATAGTTAGTTTTGTGAGAATTTGACGATAATATCCCTATCGAGTATGCTTCAGATTGGCTAGCGATAAATAGAAGTAATCAAGGAGGAATACTGAAATGTTAACTAAAATCAGAAATCAAAAAGGCTTCACGCTTGTTGAAATTATGA
>CAZMMY010000087.1:0-7127 GCA_964567495.1 uncultured bacterium | reverse complement strand
ATCCTTTAACAGAAAGACAGAGTGAAATAATGGACATCAAGGTTCCTCGTTTGGGAGAAGGCGTTAATTCAGGAACGGTCGTCAGCATCCTGGTGCAGGAAGGCATGGCGGTTAAAAAGGACCAGACCGTTCTGGAGCTGGAGACCGAAAAGGCCGTTGCGCCTATTCCGGCGCCCGAATCAGGCGTTGTTTCCAAGATCCTTGTAAAAGAAGGCGACAGCGTGTCTGTCGGACAGGCTGTGATCTCAATGTCTTCGTCCGGCTCTTCGACTTCAACCGCCTCCGCGCCTGCGCAGGCCAAGGCCGCGCCGGCAGCTCCGGTCGCGCCCGTTGCTCCGCGCCACGAAGTTCTGCCCGCAGCGCCTACCTCTGAAGATTTTTCTTACCAGTCCAAAAGCGGTTTTCCTCCTCCGGCTTCTCCGAGCATCCGCAGGATGGCCAAAGAACTGGGCATAGACCTGAACCGTGTCAAAGGCAGTCAGTCCGGCGGCAGGATCGTGATCGAAGACCTTCGCGGCTATATCCAGAAACTCCAGCAGGCCGCCCTGTCGCCCCGCCCAGCAGCTGCCGGCGGAGCCGCAGCTCCCGTGAAAGCAGTGGCCGAATCCGTGGATTTCTCCAAATGGGGCCCCGTCTCCAAGAAAAAAGTTACTAACCTGCGCAAGACCATCGCGCGGAAAATGTCGGAATCCTGGAACGCAGTGCCGCACGTCACGCAGTTCGAGGAAGCCAATATCAGCGAGCTGCTCGCTCTTCGCAAGAAATACGCGGCCGCTTATGAAAAGAAAAAAGCCCGCTTGACCCTGACGGGTTTCGCCATGAAGGTTGTGGCCGGCGCACTGAAGAAGTATCCGGTTTTCAATTCCAGCCTGGACGAAAACACAGACGAAATCATTACCAAGGAGTATGTCCACCTTGGCATCGCGGTGGACACCGAACAGGGCCTGATCGTTCCGGTCATCAAGGACGTGGACAAGAAGAGCCTGCTCCAGCTTTCGATCGAACTGCAGGAGATCGCGGAAAAGACCCGCGCCCGCAAGATTTCCCTCGATGAGATTTCAGGCGGAACTTTCAACATATCGAACCTGGGCAGCATCGGCGGCACGTTTTTCACGCCGATCGTTTCGGTGCCGCAGGTCGCGGTGCTCGGCATCGGCAGGGGCGTAACCAAGCCTGTTCTCGTCAAAGCCGCGAGCAAGACCGCCAAGCCGTCGTTCGAGCCGGGTATTATGCTTCCGCTCGGCCTTTCCTACGACCATCGCGTCATCGACGGAGCGGACGGTGCGAGATTTATCATGGAAATCGTGCAGGGCCTTGAGAACTTTAACGAGAAGGACGTGAAGATCTGATGAAACCGATTAAAGCGGAACTTGTGGTTCTGGGCGGAGGCCCGGGCGGATACGCGGCGGCTTTTTACGCGGCGGCTAAGGGTAAAAAAGTCATTCTGGTTGAGCAGGACAGGCGCCTCGGAGGCGTGTGCCTTAACCGCGGATGCATTCCTTCCAAAGCGCTTCTTCATGTCACTAAAATGATCGGTGAGGCCAAGGAATCCGAATTTCGCGGCATCACGTTTGGCGAACCCAAGATCGACCTCTCAAAAATGAAGGCCTGGAAAGACGGCATTCTGGACAAGCTTTCAAAAGGCATCTCAGGCCTGGCCGAGCGCCGGAACGTGGAAGTCTGGTACGGCCGCGGCCATTTTGAGGATTCCAAGCTTCTGCGCGTGGAAAGCAAGGAAGGCCAGAAATTCATTCAGTTTGAAAATATTATCATTGCTGTCGGTTCGCGCCCGGCCATGCCCAGCGCGTTTGACCTGGGCAACAAGCGCATTATGACTTCGACCGAAGCCCTTGAACTTGAGGACGTTCCGAAAGATCTCCTCATCGTGGGCGGCGGTTACATCGGCATGGAGCTGGGCACGGTTTACGCCACGCTCGGCAGCCGCATCGTCGTCGTTGAAGCTCTCGACACCATTCTTGCAGGCGCCGATCCGGACCTTGCACGTCCCGTTCTGAACTGGGCGCAGAAGCGTTTCCGGGAAATTCGTGTGAAAACAAAGGTTCTTAAAATGGCTACCTCGGGCAAGCAGATCAAGGTTGTCATGGAACAGGACGGCAAGCAGATCGAAGAGCTTTATGACCGTGTTCTGGTTTCGGTCGGCCGCGCTCCCAACACCCAGGACCTTGGCCTCAAGAACACCAAGATCCAGCTTGATGAAAAAGGTTTCATCAAGGTCAATGAGCAGCAGCAGACCTCAGAGTCTCACATTTACGCTATCGGCGACGTGGTCGGCGGCCTGATGCTGGCGCACAAGGCTTCGAAAGAAGCGCGTATTGCGGTCGAAACCATGTCCGGCGAGCATGCTGAATTCAAGGACATCGTCATTCCGGCCGTCGTTTTTACCGACCCCGAGGTTGCATGGGCGGGCCTGACCGAAGCTGAAGCCAAGAAGAGAGGCATTCCCGTCGAGATCGTGAAGTTCCCTTGGGGCGCTTCAGGGCGAGCGCTCAGCTTTGACCGGACCGACGGTCTTACCAAGCTCGTGGTCGAGCCCGAAACCGAACGCATTCTCGGAGTGGGTATTGCGGGCTCAGGAGCCGGGGAATTGATCAGTGAAGGCGTGCTTGCGATCGAGATGGCTGCAACGGTGAAGGACCTTGCCGAATGCGTGCATCCGCATCCGACGCTTTCAGAAACCCTTATGGAAGCGGCCGAGACATTTTTCGGCACTTCGGCGCACGCGTACTCGCGCCCGAAAGCCCAGCCGGCAGAGGCCGCGGCTCAGTAATTCCAGGCAGGCGCCGCCAGGATTTCCGGCAGGCGCCGTTTGACCAGGTTTCCCACCAGAGGATTTTTTCCAAGAAGAGGCACCCGCGTCAAAATGCCGGCCAGAGGCATCAGGGTGTCTGCATGCCGGTTTTTGCCGCTGTAAATTTTCTTCGCCAGAGGCGCAGCCGCACGGCCTTCCAGCAGGCATTCTGCCAGCGCGATTCCATGGGCTACGGCCAGAGTCATTCCCTGGCCCAGGACCGGCTCGGTAAAACAGGCTGCGTCACCCGCATAATGGATGCGTGAAGAAGATTCGTTCTGAAAACCCCTCACCGCTCCGCATGCCAGCCATGGCATGGTTTTTTTTGCGCCGCACAGTCGTGCGCCCAGCTTCGGATTCTGAAGGGACGCGGCTTCCAGCAGCCGGTCAATATTTCCGCCATAGGCCTTCAGCGTCCGCGCCCCGACGATTCCGCATAAATTCGACAATCCATTTTCGACCGGGGCGATGCCCGCATAGCCGCCGTCGAAAAAATAAAGCTCGAGTCTCTGCGCAGGATTCTGAATTTCAAAATGCGTCTTGAAGCCTATCCTTGCGTTCCGGAATTTTTCCCGTCTCTCCGGCCCGTCGAACCGGCTGTGTTTTCCCGCGGCGATGATGGCGTTGCGGGCTGCAAAGGTTTCCCGGCTTGTGACAGCGCGGCAGATTGTCCCATGTTCTGAAACTTCGAGCACATCGGCGCCATTTAGGATCACGGCTCCCGCTTTCGCCGCGCTTTCCAGAAAAATTCTATCGAGGGCCAGACGCGACAGCCCATAGGATTCAGGCAGCTGCCAGGTGAATTCCAGAGCCGCAGGAAAATAAGCCGCCGCGGAGTTCATGGTAGCAGAAATGCTGCGTATTTCTTTCCAGATGCCCAGCTTTTCGAGCAGCGGCTGTATACCGGGAGAAAGAAATTCACCGCAGACTTTATGCCGTGGGAATGCGCTTTTTTCCAGCACCAGGACATCCCAGCCGCCTTGTGCCAGGCGGAGTGCCGCAGCGCATCCCGCGAGCCCCGCTCCGGCCACGACAGCGTCGTAAATCATTTTTCTCCGGCCAGGGCCACACGGCCGCCTGGATGTTTCCGGGGGTGGAGGTAAAGCAGGCCTGTTTCAACGCGGAGTTTTTCCAGGTCTTCAATGCGGAAAGCTCGGCGGATGGACAGAAGGCCGTCGTGCCTGAACACAGGGTCCCGAGTGAAAAGGCTGAGGATCCAGAAGCCGGCATAAGACATGCGTGAACGCGAGAGGTCGTTGATGATGATGCCGCGTTTCGTGAGGGAATTAAGGCTTAGCAGGTTTTCGCGGATCTGCTGGTCGGTCAAATGGTGGTAAAACATGGATGTGATTGCGTAGTCGAAAGCATGAGGCGCAAAAGGAAATTGAAAGCAGGACGCGCGGACTTGCGAGAGGCCGTGCCGCTTGTAGCGTTCTCTCCCGTAGCGGAGGGCCTCCGCATCGATATCGAGCGAAACGACGTGGACCTTGAAGCGGCGTCCTTTGGCCCAGTCCATGACGGCGGCCGGAATGTCAGATGCTCCGCTGCCGACGTCCAGAATGCGGATAAGCTCGCCGCGTTTCCAGGCGCGGGAAAATTTTTCAAGATGGTCCAGGATGACCCTTGCTCCGCCCAGCCAGCGGTTGACCCAGGTCAGCCTGCGGTACACGGAAGCGGTTTCTTCCGGAGTCAGGGGCCTCAGGTCTATGATTTCTTTTTCAAGGGCCCGTACCGCGAACGAACTCAAAATCCCGCTCCGTTTTCGACCACCAGGGCGGAAGACTTTGAGCCGAAGCCCAGAGTATTGCAGAGAGCATACCGGACTTTCTTTTCGCGTGCGGCGTGAGGCGTAAGGTCGAGCTCGCATTCCGGGTCCTGGTCTTCCAGGTTGATAGTTGGATGGATATGGTTTTCGCGCATGGAGAGCAGGGTGGCGGCAAGGCCGGCTGCGCCGCTTGCGCCCTGCGGATGGCCGATCATGGACTTTGTCGAGCTCATGGGCACATGCGGCGTATGGTTTTTGAAGAGGTGCTGCATGATCCGCGCCTCGATTTTATCGTTCAGGACGGTTGAAGTGCCGTGCAGGTTAACGTAACCGATGTCTGCGGGAGTTATCCGGCTTTCATTCAGCACCATCTCTACCGCACGAGTGTTTTTTGTAACGTCTTCGGACAGGCGCACCGCGTGGAAGGCTTCGCAGGAAGAGCTGTAACCCCGTATTTCCGCGTAAGGGAGGGCGCCGCGTTTTTTTGCTGCTTCGCTTTCTTCCAGTATGAACATCCAGGCCCCTTCAGCGGGGACGAAACCCTCGCGGTCCCGCGCAAACGGCCGGGAAGCCCTGTCTGGAGTTTCGTTCCAGCGGGTGGCAAGGATTTTCATGAGCGTGAAGCCCTTGTAGATGGCCTGCGTGATCGGCGCGTCAGCGCCTCCGGTCAGGGCGCGGTCCAGCCGTCCCGCCTGAATCTCATGAAACGCATAACCGATTGCGTCCGTCGAGCTGGTGCAGCCCGTTGTGATGACATGGCTTCGCCCCAGCAGGTTCCAGCGGATGGAGAGTTCGCTTGAAAGGCCGCCCGCCGTCGAAGCCGGAATGGCGTAAAGGCTTGGATGAAACGATGAAGAACCGAAGTACATGCCGTAATGCTTTTCGATAAATTCGATGCTTCCTCCGCCTGAGCCCAGCAGAACGCCGAAGCGAAAGCTTTCTTCCTCGCTCAGAGAACGGGGATCGAGGCCTGCGTCGTCGAAAGCCTCTTCCGAGGCCTGGACGGCAAGCTGGGCCGTGCGAGGCAGGTTTTTCTGTTCCTGGCGTGTGAATGTCGAGTTTGCCGCCGCAGCTTCACCGCCTACCTGGCATGCCTCGGCCGCTGGGTCGAAACGCCTGACTTTTTGGATGCCGCTCCTGCCTGAGAGAATGGCCTCGCGGAATTCACGGCGCCCCGTGCCGTTCGGGCTGACGGCGCCGATGCCGGTGACCCAGACGCGTTTCACGAAAGCCTTGCTTTCAGAAACTGTGCAAATTCCCGCGGCTGTTCTGTCTGGAATTTAAGATTCTTGCCCGTCTTCGGGTGGCTGATTGAAAGATAATAGGAGTGCAGGGCAAGGCGCGCGGCGGTTTTTGCATTGTCTTTGCCGCCGTAACGGTCGTCCCCGAGGATCGGATGGCCGATCGAGGCCAGGTGCACGCGAATCTGGTGTTTCCGGCCCGTTTCGAGCTCCACTTCCACCAGCGATGCGTCCCGGCCGGATTCCAGCACGCGGTAATGCGTGACAGCGCGTTTAGAATCCTCGGTCTGATAGGGCGATGTGTGGACTTTGAGGAACTGGTTTTCCGTCAGCCAGCTGACGATGGTGTCCTGTTTCCTGGCCGGCGTGCCGCGAACCACAGCGAAATATCTTTTTACGAAATGGTGCCAGTTTTCCTGGAGGTACATTTTGGCGGCTGCGGTTTTGGCGAAAACCAGCAGCCCTGAGGCGAACTGGTCCAGGCGGTGGACGATGAAAACCGGTTTTTTGTTGTTGGGGTTTCCGTTCTGCAGATAGCGGTGTACGCCGTAATAAGCCGTGCGCTTCTGTTCTTTTTCTGTGGCGATGGTCAAAAGGCCGGAAGGTTTATTGATCACGATCAGCGTGTCGTCCTCATATACGACGTTGATGTCGGACTTCTGCTTTTCTTTCATGACTTCCTGCTTGTCGGTCTGCAGCGCGACCGCGTCGCCGGCTTGCAGGGAATGCGAGGCTTTGGTCACTATTTTCCCGTTTACCTTGATTGCGCCGCTGGCGAGATAGTCCTTAAGTTTGGTGCGCTTGATGCCGTGCAGCGCGCCCAGAAGAAAATCGAACAGGAGGCCGTCCTGCTTGACGGTCAGGCTGTGCATGGCGCCAGGAACTTCTTTTTGAAAAAAACTGCGGCCAGCCGCTGTACAAGCGGAAGGGCGAGCATGGTGGTGTAATGCCCGAGAGGCAGAAAGACGGTGGGCGGATTTTTCAGGATTTCTTTCAGTTTGAGGCCGTTGGCGAAACGTACCACACGGTCGAAGACAGCCAGAATCAGCAGGATATTTTCCGGCGGGATGCTGAACGCCAAATGCAGAGGGTCGTGGGTGAAGATTTTACGCAGTTCGACTTCCAGGGCTGAGGGATCGAGCCCGCTTTTTTCCAGCGCAGCGTCCCGGTAGCTTTTCATGAGAGGGTCTTCTGAACTGATGAAAATCTCGGGCAGGTTTGCGCCGCCCATGACCCAGACGTGTTCTCTCAGCCTGCGGTTACGCGACGCCCAAAGGCAGCTGATGATGGCACCGCAGCTCATGCCGAAAGT